>JAMOTW010000027.1 GCA_027062125.1 Thermococcus sp. | reverse complement strand
CCGCTTCTGGCGAGGCTCTTCTCAGCGTGGAGCGGGGCGGAGCTTAGGGAGGAAGCACTCTACGAGTGGCTCGTTCAGGAGCACCTGTACCGGAGGTTCGGGGAAGTTTACTATTACAGGAATTCCTACGAGGTTGATGCGATAGCGGGTGATTTGAAGGTTGAGGTAAAGGCAGGAAAAGCCCATAGGAGATATCCAAAGAGCGTCACTGTGCTCGAGAAGGAAGATGTGCCCTTTTTCCTCCTTGACGCTACTCCCCCATAACCTGCACCATAACCCTCCTGTGCCTCGGCCTCACGTCCAGTTCGACGAAGAAAATCTGCTGCCAGGTTCCGCGCACGAGCCTGCCGTCAACGACGGGAAAGCATTCGCTCGCCCCGAGGAGGGTCGCCCTTAGGTGGCTGTGGGCGTTGTCGTCTATCCTGTCGTGGAGGTAGCCTTTGCCCTTGGGAACAAGCTCCTTCAGCGCTCGCTTGAAGTCCTCTAAGAGGCCGGATTCATGCTCTATCGTAACTATCGCACCCGTCGCCCCGGGAACGAAGACCAGAGTCTGTCCGTTTTCTATTCCAGACTCCTCGACGATCCTCTCCACCTCACGGGTTATATCCACCAAGTCAATCTCTCCCTTCGTGGAAAAGCGGAGCTCCTTCGTTACGACCTTCATACCACCACCCCGCGATGAGTCCGAGGATGAAGCCTATTAGGTTTGCGCCCATGTCGGCGAAGGAGAACGTTCTCCCGGGGACGAAGAGCTGAAGGGGCTCGGTGAGAAAGGGAACCGGGAGGAGGTAGGGCCAGCGGGCGGAGCCAAGGAGCCCCAGGAGGAGGAACATCGCGAAATGGGCCAGCTTATCGCTGTTCTCCACAGGTGCCGTGGGGACCCGGGGAGAGAGGTTGAGGAGAAGCAGGAAAACAAGGTAAACAAGTAAAAGGGCATCATTCCGCCCCTTTGTCCTCAAGGGCTTCCACCAGCTTCTTCAGTTTGTCCACGACCTCGAACGGGTTCCCACCGAAGATGTAAACCACCGGCTCGACACCGAGTCCACCCTCGTCGATTACGGCATCGTAGGCCTCGGTTTTGAACGGACTCGCGATGAGCTTCACCGCCTCCCGCTCGGGCAGGCCGCCGGACCTCACACGTGCGACCTTAAACCCCGCCTTAGTCATGGCCCCCTCCACGTCGTCGCCGTAGCGGACGTTGAGGACGCTCCTTATCCCGGGCGCGAGCTTCCCAAGCTCGACCAGTATGCCGGCAGTAAAGCTGCTCGCCCCGAACTCGGGCGGGAGTGCAAAGACCCTGCCTTTGGCGGTGGTTATCCTCCCCGGAACGGCCGCGACATCCTCCGGACCCCTTGGCGAAGGCAGGGCGTAGGCGAAGTTGCTCCTCACTTCAGGGATCAGCGATGGGAACGACCCAATCCTCTCGAGCTCGCCGAGGGCCAAGTTGAGAACCTCCAGAACCTCCCCCCGGTCCCTCTGAACCGAGAACATCGAGCGGCAGAGCTCCTCACTCACGCCCGAATAGGCCGAGTAGAACCTGCAGAGAAAGCCGCTCTGGAAAAGCTCAAAGAGCCTCCGGGTGGTGAGCGCTATTACCTCCTCCCTCTCGCCCCCGAAGAGCACCACCTTGACTATCTCCTCCGCTATCGAGTCGAGCCTCTCAGCTACCTCATCGGGGGGTCTCTTGTACTTTCCGGCGAGATACTTGCTCACCATAGCCTGGGTTATGCCGAGGTACTCGGCTATTCCCGACTGCTTCATTCCCGCCCGGTAAAGCCCCTCCGCGACCCGGGCACGGAGGTAGGGCATCAGCTCCTCGGCGACGTAAACGCTCGGTGTCCTCATGCTACCACCCTAAAACCAGGTTATTGGAATTTTGAACCGGGGTTTAAAGGGTTAGCGGACGGTCATCGACAACTTTATGTCAAAAAACGTTTAAAAACCCATCGATTTTTACATCGGAAGGGCTTTTATGGACTGGAAAGGACGCGACGTGATAAGCATACGGGACTTCTCGAAGGAGGACATCGAGTTCGTTTTGAAGGTTGCAGAGCGGCTTGAGAACGAGCTGAAAGGGAAGGGCTCGCTCGATTACGCGCGCGGCAAAATCCTGGCGACGCTCTTCTTCGAGCCGTCGACGAGGACGAGGCTTAGCTTCGAGAGCGCGATGCACAGACTCGGCGGTTCGGTCATAGGGTTCTCCTCGGCGGCGAGCACGAGCGTCAAGAAGGGCGAGAGTCTGGCCGACACGATAAAGACCGTCGAGCAGTACAGCGACGTTATCGTCATAAGGCACCCGATGGAGGGGGCCGCGAGACTGGCGGCTGAAGTCGCTGAAATACCCGTCATAAACGCCGGCGACGGGAGCAACCAGCACCCGACCCAGACACTCCTCGACCTCTACACGATAAAGCGCGCCTTTGGGAGGATAGACGGCCTGACCATAGGCCTGCTCGGAGACCTCAAGTACGGAAGAACCGTTCACAGCCTCGCGGAGGCCTTAGCGTTCTACGACGTCGAGCTCTACCTGATATCGCCAGAGCTCCTGCGGATGCCTAAGCACATCGTCGAGGAGCTCCGCGAGAAGGGCGTTAAAGTCCACGAGACGACCGACCTCGAGGGCGCGATTCCAGAGCTGGACGTGCTCTACGTGACGAGAATTCAGCGCGAGCGCTTCCCGGACGAGGAAGAGTACCTCAAGGTCAAGGGCAGCTACCAGGTGAACTGCAGGCTCTTGAAGAACGCCAAGGAAACGCTCAAGGTCATGCACCCACTCCCGAGGGTGGACGAGATTCACCCCGAGGTGGACGGGAGCGAGCACGCGCTCTACTTCCGCCAGGTCTTCTCCGGCGTGCCGGTGAGGATGGCGCTCCTTGGTTTGACACTGGGGGTGCTCTGAATGGTTGCAAGTTTTAGGCTGCATCCCACCTTCGATGGTTCGGGGGATGCAATCAGGGTTGAGCACTTTGATAAGACCCCAAAACTTTTCCGCCAGCGCTTTGCGGAGCAAAGGGCTGTTATGGAGGGGGTTTGAATGCCCGAGCTCAAGATAGAGGTAATTCCCGAGGGAACGGTCATAGACCACATTCCGGCCGGAAAGTGGCTCAAGGTCATCGAGATTCTCGGCCTGACGAAGCCCAACGGGGGAACCCTCCTCATAGCCTCAAACGTCCCGAGCAAAAAGCTCGGAAGGAAGGACATCGTGAAGGTCGAGGGGCGCTACCTCAGTGAGGAGGAGGTGAACAAGATCGCCCTGATAGCGCCGATGACGACCGTCAACATCGTCAGGGACTACAAGATAGTGGAGAAGTTCAAAGTCTCCATTCCAGACGAGATCACCGGGATACTGAGGTGCCCGAACCCGAACTGCGTCAGTAACCACGAGTACGTGGTTCCAAGGTTCAAGGTCGAGAGCAGGGAGCCGCTCAAGCTCCGCTGCCACTACTGCGAGAGGACTATCGAGGGGGATGAGATACTCGGCAACCTCTGATGTGCATTTTTCGAAGATGCAAAATCTTTTTAACTCTTTTCCATAGTTATTACTGTGGGTTCCATGAAAAGGGCTGTCGTATCAATCATCGTTATCTCCATCCTCCTAATCTCCGGCTGCCTTGGGGCCATCAACCGGGATAGCACGACCACTCCGAAGACGTCCCCTCCAAAAGAACCCGCTCCTAACGGGACGGGAACCGGGATACACCTCCCCACGGAAAGTCTCCCTCTGGAGCAAAACGGAAGCGATTACAGTTTTCTCGCGTCGAGATGCCCGAAACTGGCTGAGGAGCTCGAGAAGAACGAGATCCTCTCACGATTCTATCCCGGTGCAGGCTACACGGTCCAAGTATTCGCCCGCATAGCCAGGGAAAGGGCGCTGACGCAAGCGGAGCTGGGGATTCTGGAGGCGACTCTTGAGGCAAACAACTGCTACTTCTCGCGAAACACTCCCCCGGGGAGGAGCTACTACACGGTCTCGTTCTCTGCGGAGAGGCCCGTGGAAAGCATTCGCTACGTGGAGTGTCAGAACTTCACCTCAAGGCTTCCCTTCGTGTACTATGAGGGCAGGGGGTTCCAGTACTATCCCGTCACAGCCTCGAACTGGGCGTACCACTACCTGAAAACGGGGCAGATTGAGAATGCGAAGGCGCTCCTCGACGAGATGCTGCCGTTTATGGAGCCCGTTAATACCCCCAACGGAAAAGCCGGCGTTTTCTGGGTCTACTTCTCCCCTCCCGAGGGCTCCCCCGTCCCCTGGACGTCGTCCTTCTCACAGGGCATGCTCGCGGGCCTCTACGCGTGGCTCTACAACGAAACGGGAAACGTGATATACCTAAACGCCTCAAGGCTCCTCTTCAACTCGTTCTATTTACCCCTCGAAAGGGGTGGTTTCGTGGAGAACACCACCTACGGCATCTGGTTCCTTGAATATCCCTATCGGCCGGACTTCCTGGTCCTGAACGGCCACATAATAACGATGAAGGGCCTATGGTTCTATTACAGACTCACCGGGGACGAGAAGGCGCTCGAACTCTTCAACGGGGGAGTTGAGAGCGTCAAGAGGGCCCTCCCCTACTGCGACACTGGAAACTGGAGCCTCTACTCGGTCAACGGCCCGGAGGCGAGGGAGGACTATCACAGGCTCCACATAAAACTCCTCCTGTGGCTCTACGCAAGGACAGGGGACGAGACCCTCCTGCAGTATGCGGAGAGGTGGAACGGCTACCTCAAAAAGAGGGGGTTGGAAAAGGAGGACCTCACCACGCTACTCCAACAGGTGCGGTACACGCCTTAGCACCGGGATCGTGGCTAGCAGGCCGATGAACACGTCGATGGCGCTCTGAATCGCGTTCGGGAGCCCAATTGCAACCCAGAAAGGAACCCCTGTCCAGCTCTCGACAGCCTGAATCACCTGCTCCCTTGGAAGGCCGAGCCATATCTCCAGGGCAACGTAGTAGTTGAGGGCCAGCATGAGGGGTATCCTTATCGCGATTCCGGCGAGGTAGGCAACCACTGCAAACAGAAGGAGCCTCTGCCCCGCCCCATCGCCAAGGTCAAAGCGCGTGAGTCTCCTGGCCGCTTCAAAGCCCACAATGACCGAGAGGGTGGCGAGGGACTTCATCATGGCCCCAAGCCAGCTGGCCGATGATACCACGCTGAGGCCAGCAAACAGCAGCAGAACCGCGGTTAATCCCCCGGTGAACCCAGTGAGGAGGTAGACCATCACTATCGGAACCGCCACGAGGTCTATCTTCATCCCCCACACGGTGGGCATCTCAATAGGCATCACATCGAAGAGCAGCGAGAGTCCCAGCATCATGCCGATTAGAGCTATCTCCCTCGAACTCATCCTCACCACAATCACCGGAGGGAGTTTGTTCCACATTTTATAAATTTTTGTTCGTATTTTGGAACAAATTTCCCGCCGAGAACCTTAAAAGCCCGCCCCTTGAGGTAAGAGGGAAGAGCCATGTTCACGGTTGGGGAGATATCGGAGCTGGTGGGGGAGATAAGGCGCGAGAACGGTTTTCCGGAGAGCCCGTTCAGGATAGACGAGGTTCGCTACGACCCCGAGGGTGACAAGCTCTTCATAATCACCCACGACAGAACCGACAAGAGCGTCGTCATAGGGAACAGCTTCGTAATCGGGAAGCTCCGCGAGAGGCTGGGGGTCAAACAGGTCACGGTCTACTCCAACCTCGACCTGGAGATAAAGCAGAGGAAGCTCGAGGAGGCCGAAAAACTCGTTGAGGGAACGGAGCTCAAGTTCCTCCTCCCGATAATCGAGGCGGAGAAGAGGTTTCCTCCAAGAAAGTGGCCGGACGTCAGAGGGGACGTCAAAACGCTCATCTTCTTAAGTTTTAACGCCAAAGCCCTCATCGGCTTCGCGGAAAGGCTGAAACTACCCTACGAGGCAGTGGGGATACGCTACGCCTTTCCGAGGATAAAATACGAGCCGCTGGATGGGGAACCCCGGGAGGTCCTCTTCCCCGATGAGGAAAAGATTGTAAAGCTCGCCGGGGAGAGAGGAGCGAAGCTCGTTCTCGCGGACTTTCCGTTCGGCCTGAAGTGGAAGAATGGAACGGCACTCATGAACCCATTCTGGCTTCTTCACATAGGGTTCTTTGAAATCAAGTACCTATTCGGCTTTGAAAAGCCCGTGGTCTACGACAAAAAGGCCTTAATTGACTTCGTCGTTAACCTGACATACGAGGGGCTGATGGAATCGACCGACGGGGCGAATCTAATCTGGAGGATGTGGAGAAGATGATAGTCGGTGTCGTTGGAAAGATAGCCGCCGGAAAGACGACGGTTGCAAGGTTCTTCGAGGAGAAAGGCTTCTGCAGGGTTTCCTGCAGCGATCCGCTGATCGACCTGCTGACACACAACGTCTCGGACTACTCGTGGGTCCCAGAGCTTCCGGAGAAGGCCGAACCGACGCGCGACAGGCTGATAGAGTTTGGAAAGTACCTCAAGGACAAGTACGGCGACGACATACTCATCCGCCTCGCCGTGGACAAGAAGAGGCACTGCGAAAAGGTCGTCATAGACGGAGTTCGCTCCGAGGGTGAGATAAAGGCCGTGAAGAGGCTCGGAGGGAAGGTCATCTACGTCGAGGCAAGGCCAGAAATAAGGTTCAAGCGCCTCGTGGAGAGGAAGGCAAGCAAGGACAAGACCATTAAAAGCTTCGAGGACTTCAGGGCGATGGACGACGCCGAGGAGCAGTTATATCACACGAGCGAGCTGAAGGGGCTGGCAGATTACGTGATAGTCAACGAGGGGACTCTGGATGAGCTGAGGGAGAAAGTCGAGAGGATAATTGAAGAGGTGGTAGGGTGAAGCTCCTCATCATCGCCCCCTGCCTGCTGAGCCCGTTCTACGTCTACCGCGGGCCGAAGGAGAAGGAGTATGAAACGGCCAAGAGGCTCCGCGAGCTGATTGGAGAGCTCGACGAGGAGTGGCAGGTTTTAGCATATCCGTGCCCCGAATACGCCCTAATCGGCTGGCCCCGCGCTCCGGCGAGCAGGGAAGTTTACGAGAGGCTGGGCATGCGCGAGAGGGCGAAGGTGATAGCGGACTTCATCGGAAGGGTTCTGACAGAGGAAAGGCCCGAGAGGGTCGTCTTCGTTGGGGTCAAAGGCTCCCCGACCTGCGGGGTCTTCCATACGAGCTCAAGCGACCCGGAGAGCTATCCCTACTCGGCCATGCAGGAGTTCTTCTACCTGAGCAAGGAGGAGCGGCTCAAGCACTCAAAGGAACTCGTGAAAGAGCAGGGCTTTAAGCTCGTGGTGATGCCAGGGATACTCTTCGAGATACTCATGGCGAGGTTTCCGGAGGCCGTTTATACCGAATTTGACAAGGATAACCTCAAAGAGAGCCTTGAAAGGCTGAGGGAAGCCCTGTCAGAGGACTCAGGATACACATCTCAGCCGTGACAGTAAGGTTGAATCAAAGCACTTTATATCGAATTTTCCAAAGATAGAAACAAGAGAGGCGAAGAAAGCCGAGAGAATGGCATAAAAATATAGACCCTCGTCTCACGCCCGCTCCACGGCTTTCATGACAAGCTTCTCCGCCTTCTCCATGAGCTCCTTAGCCCTCTCCTCGGTGTGGGCCTCCAGGGTTATGCGCATTATCGGCTCGGTTCCGCTCGGACGGAAGAGGATCCACCAGTCGGAGTTCTCGATTCTGACGCCGTCTATGTCTATGAGCCTCTCGTAGTCGAAGCTCCGGAGTGCTTCCCTCGCTATGATCTCCATCGCCTTCCCCTTCTTCTCGTTGGGGCAGGGGATTTTGGCGCGAAGGGTGACGTAGCGCGGAACTTCCTTTGCTAGCTCGCTCAACGGACCGAGTTTGTCAATCATCTCAATGACGAGCGCTCCAGCGAAGATGCCATCTGGGGTGAGGTTCCACTCGGGCATTATCCACGTCCCGCTCGGCTCGCCGCCGAAGACGCCGCCGTGTTTGGCCAACTCATCAGCGACGGCAACGTCTCCAACGCGCGTCCTTATAACCTCGCCACCGAGGGGTTTGACGTAGTCATCTAAAGCAAAGCCGGCATCTACCGTCGTGACTATCTTCCCCTTCCCGAACTTCCTGAGCATGTAGCCGGCTATGAGCGAGAGCATGACCTCGTACTCGACAAAATTACCCTCATCGTCAACCACACCAATTCTATCGGCGTCGCCGTCGTGCGCTATGCCGACGTCGGCATTCATGGCCTTCACGGTCTTTGCCAGCACCGAAAGGCTCTCCGCGTTCGGCTCAAGTTCGCGGACGAAGAACCCACTCGGGTGGGAGTTGAGACTTATCACGCGGTTGCCGAGTTCGCGCTGGAGGTAGGGGCTCAGGATTGAGCCGGCCCCGTTTCCGGTGTCGAGGACGATGCTGTAGGAACCGTCGAGGCGGACCATCTTGAGGGCTTCCTCGATGTATTCTTTAGATGGGTCGGCCTTCCTAACGGCCCCAATCTCGTTCCAGGGGGCCTTTTTGAAGTCCCCAGAATCGATTATGGCCTCGAGCTCGGCCTCCATATCGGGGGTGTAGGCCATGCCGTTGGGCTGCCAGACCTTTATGCCGTTGTACTGGGGAGGATTGTGGCTTGCGGTGATCGTTACGCCCGCATCGGCACCGTAGAGCTTGATGGCGAAGCCGGTCAGGGGAGTCGGGGCCAGACCTATGTCGACAACGTCAACGCCGGTTGATAGTAAACCGCTGACGAAAGCGCTCTTGAGCATCTCGCCGCTCGTCCTCGTGTCCATGCCGACGACGACGGTTCCGCCGCCGAGGTAGGTTCCCAGAGCCCTCCCGACCTTCAAAGCCAGCTCCGGCGTCAGCCTCTGGTTGACGACCTCCCTGATGCCGCTGGTTCCAAAGTACTTCCCCATGAGCACCACCCGTGAGAATTATGGGGAGTATTTGGACGCGGGGAATATAATTTTTCCGCTCAGATGCTGAAGAAGCCGCCGCCCTTCACCTTGATGCCGGCCGCTTTGAAGGCCTCCTTGATCTTCTTCACGCTCATTGACCCGGGGTTGGCCTTGAACTTGATGTTTTTGCGCCCCTTTATCTCCAGCTCGTCCATCTTTCCGCCATCGTAGTCCCCGGTTTTGAGCTTGACCTCCCTGATGTCAGCCATCGGGATAACGAAGTTCTCCTCCGACTCCTCCAGTATCTCGCTCGGCTCCATCTCGTAGTACCTCTCGCTGTAGCCGGAGGCGACGCCAGCCAGGTAGCCGGTGATGCCGCTGGCCTCCTCCTTTCCCTTTGCTATCGTTTCCTTCGTGATGTGGGCCGCTATGACCCTCTCGTTCGTTATCACGAGGTTGGCCGCCGCCGAGCTCAGAAAACCCTTCTTGTAAGACACGTTGGGCACGACGTAAAGTACATTCTCCATAGGAACCATCTCCAGACTCAGAAAGGGCGAAAGAACCGTCCTCCTAAATCACCTAGGGCATCATCACTTATATACCCACCGCCCACCAGGCGTATATAACTACAGGGAAGACGTCTACTTCGGCTACCGCGGCAGGGAGAGGGAAGAGGAGAGAATGGAGCGCATAATCCGGGAATTCAGCAGTATGGAAATGAAAATAGAAGGATAAGGACCCTAAGGGAGCCTCTCGATCTCCCCGGTTTCAGCCGCTGAAGGACGCTATCTCCTCCCCCTCGGGGTTCAGCACGTAGATGACCACGTTTCCACCGAGTTCCTGAGACAGTTCCGACGCCATCCCCCTGTAGGCGTTTTCGGCGTCTCCAATCTCGTCGGCGCTCTCGAAGGAGCTCATGGCGCTTATCTCGTAGGGATTGCTCCCGTCGATGAAGATGTCCCACGGACCGCTTCCGGCGAAGGAAACCGCGTAGTCGAGAACCTTCCGGGCATCATCTACACTAACGCCAGAGTACCAGACGGTTATGCCGTTCGACTCGATGTAGGCGTACTTGCTCTCCGCCGAGAAGACCTCCTTTTCATCGCTGTTCAGGAGTTTCAGCATAAGTTTTGCCCCGTTAAAAACGTCCTGCGACATTTTCGACGCCATTACCTTCACGTAGAAAGCCGTTCTCCCGTCAATGTCGCTCGCACTGTCGTAGGGGGTTGTCACCTTGACCGTGTAGGAATCCCCGCTCTTGGAGACGTAAACGTCCGTTTTCCCGTTTATCTGGAAGTTGTCCCCCACGAAGCTCAGGACCGCTTTGGCCTGCGAGAGGGACACGTCGCCGGAGTAGTGCACCGTTATATCGTTTATCGTGAGGGTCTTCTCCGTTTTCACGTTCGTGTCCGGGTTTTCACAGCCGGCCGCGATGGCCAAGAGGGCCACCGTAAACAGGGCAAAGACGAGTTTTTTCATTTTTCCACCTCACTTTTCCACGAGTCTGTAAATCTCGATTTTAACCTCGTACGAATCAACACCGACGGGAGCCTTGTAGTCCACCCTCACCTGGAAGGGCTGGGTTGAGCCATAGATGAACTCATTCGTTTCCGACTCGGTCAGGACGTTGCCGCTCTCGTCGAGGATGGTTATCTTCCCGACTGTTCCCTCACTGTTTGCGTTGATGTAGTACTTTCCGGGCTCGAGGACGTGGGAGAGGTAGAACACATCCCCGCTGACGGTCTCGGTCTTTCCCTCCACCAGAACCCGGTCGTAGGCGTTGAGGTAGTAGTACCGGATGCCGTAGACCGCTATGGCACCGATGACGACGAGCAGGAAAAGGCCTATGATGAGCTTCTTGAGCAGTCCCACATCATCGCCTCCTTCTGATTATTGCAACTACCAGCAGCGTGAGCAGGGCCATTATCCCGGGCCCGCAGGTCACGTCGACCGAAAACCCATCGTCCGTGCCCGTTTCCCCGCCGCTGGAACCGCCGGATGATCCCGAGCTCGTAAAGCCGGGGCTTTCGGACGTGGCAGTTGGTGGGTTGGAGGACGTGGCAGAGCCTGTCGAGGTCCCGGTAGCCTCGGACGAGCCAGTCTGGTTGCAGACGTCCTTAACGTGGAAATACTCGCTCGGGTGGTCGTGAACCCAGACGCTGGGCTTTCCGATCCTGTACCACTCTCCGGCCGGGAGGTCGTCGAACTCGAAAGCCTCCCCAAACTCACCCTCCGAGTAGAAGGGCGCCTTCACGAACTTTACATCATCCTTCCCCAGCTCCACGAAGTTGGGAACCCAAGGGGTCAGCTCTCCTCCCTCCTCAACGTGGTGGACATCGCAGCCGGCGAACTCCATGTTCGGGCCGAGTTTCAGGAGCCTGTCCGGGACGAGGAAGATGGCGAAGCCGTCCCCAGCGCGGGCTATGTAGCGGCTATGGGGCCGAACGTCGTAGTAGACCCTGAGAACCTCACCGGAGGGGGAGGTCTTGACGAGCGGG
>JAMOTW010000026.1 GCA_027062125.1 Thermococcus sp. | reverse complement strand
CCCCAGTTACCCCTACCCGCCGATAAACCCGGCAGGCTCGGGGTTATGGTTCTCACAACCTTCCTCAAAATATTAAACGCTCCAACCAAGTCCGCGTTAAAGACAAGCCCCGTTGCGGGACACTTAAACAATCCCCGGACAAAACGAGCCCCATCATGAGGCTTCCCGCAAACAGGGCAAGTTTTCGAAGTGAAAGCCTCACCAACAACCACAACTCTAATACCATACTCTTCAGCGACTTCTCTCAAGCGTTTAATGACCGTATTGAACCGCCAAACGTGAGAGAGGAGGAAGTTCTGCCTTTTGCCCCTATCTGAGTTTCTGGCGATTCCTTTCGGATAACCGACGACAATCTTAGAAACTCCTAACTCGTAAAGCCGTCTAACCGTTTGCCTTACCGCCGTGTTAATGTAGTGCTTTGCCTGAAGTTTCACCTTCCCGTGCATTCTCCTGAGTTTCCTACTCGTCTTAGCTCCACTCCTGTTGAGTTTTGACTGGTAATCGGCGATTTTTCTCCGCCAGTAGAAGTCAATGCTCTTGAGCGGTCTCCCGTTCACGAGGAAGCTTTCCCCGTTTTCAACATAAACGGCCATGAGATTATTCACTCCCAAGTCAATGCCAGCCGAGAGGTTTCCCTTTAACGTTCTCGGAGCGCTTACCCATTCTTCGCCTTCAAGTTTTTCCTCGACTGTGAGGCTAACGTGAGCATACCACTTCCGCTTAACGTTGTCATAAGTGATTTCTAAGCGTCCTTGTTTTCCCTTCAAGTGTATTCTACCCTTGAATTGAATTTCAAGGCGTTTGAATTTTCCAAGGCCTTTTAGGATTAGTTTGTTTTCCTCAATTTTGTACTGGTCGTTTCTGAGGACGATTAAGGGTTTTCTCCTCCCGTCTCCTTTCAGGTAGTTTGGTGGTTTTGGCTTGAGCCAGTTGAGGAGTTCACCATTCCTTTTCTTCCTCAGGAGTGAGAAGAAACTCCGCCAGGCTTCAGCGTTTTTTCTGCAGATTTGCTGGACTGTGGCGGAGCCAATTTCCCGCTTGAATTCCCCATAAACGCTTTTCTCGGTTGTATTAAAGTCCACGATTTGCTCTTGGAAGAATTGTTGTCTCCTCAAATAGTTTACTCGGTTCCAGGTTTTAGCTCCTGCATCGGCTAACTGGAAGAGTGTTTTTGCTTGTTCTTTTGAGGGCTGGAGTTTTAGCGTTACTGTTCGCTTCATTTTAATGAATGGTATGGATTTTAGGCTTTAAAATAGTTTTGCTTTCCTGCCTAAAGGCTGGTTGGGTTGTTTGTTGCATCCCCGCCGTGAACGGCGAGGCTCGAAAAAGAAAAAAAGTAAGACTCGCCCGCGAGAGCTACGAGAGGCTGATGTCCTTTTTGAGGTGATCCCGTCGATTCCACTATGGCCCCCGGGAGGAGAAAATATTTAAGTAGCGCTGTCATTTATTCCCATCGGTGATTGTAATGATCAGGCCCGTGCCGATGAAAACCTCGATGTATTCTATAAACAGGTTTTTGGACACTGAGTATGGCGATTTTGGCTTCGCCATTGAAGACATGAAGCTGTTCCCGGACGGAAGGTATATCGCGGTTCTGGTAAGACTGGATGACGATTCAAGGTTCATCCACGTTTTTGGGGCGGCGGGGCAGCCCGTCGAGGGATGGGAAAAGGGGATCCCCGTGCCCTGTACAGACGAGGTGATAATGTTCCCCAGTGAGAGAAAACTCGCCGTCTTTACAAAGTGCGGGACGGGTGAGGTCAAGATATACCCAGTTCAGTCCGCCGATCCGGAATCTGAGGTATTACCGGTAACTTTTACCCGGCTGCCCCTTTACGTCAGCTTCACCCCCCACGAGAGGCTGGTGGTGTTCTGTGATTACAAGGTCGAGTACTTCGCGCCGGGAGAGGTCGAGGTTATCAAGATTCCAACGCCGCAGGACGGGTTCGCTTATATCCATTCCGTAAAGGACACGGATGACTCGCTGTACTTGCTTTACACATTCCGAGAGAATCAAAAGCAGCGCCTGGAGCTGGCGAGAGTCCCCGTCCCGATGTTTCCGTACTATTCCTCGCTGGAGTTCTGGGACGGCATTGAGGTCGTTTCAAAGTCCAGTACCGTGCTCAAAGGAGGGAGGCAGATAGGTGACATATGGCTAGAAGACGGCTCCGTTATAGGCGCACTCGGCACCAAAGGCGGGAACGAGGTTCACATTGTGGGCTCCGCAGGGACAAAAACTGTACTGTTGCCGGGGGAACTGGTGTTCCTCTCGTTCACCTCCAGGGGGTTTTTTGCCATAATAGGTGTTTACAGGGGAAACCTGAGGGCGGGGTTCATACCCTTTGATGTCCTCAACACATCCAAAAAGATAGGGCCGGAAGATTTTCAGGGGGAGGTGGTCCTGGGGAGGTACGTCCCCGGTGTCGTTGATCCCAAGTTCGCGGGGATTTCCCGGGACGGCGAAACACTTTACTTCGGAAGGACCGGGGGTAAAAGCTCGGGCAGGACCTTCTATTATTTCCTCCGCAGGGAGGTTGACTACCTGTATCGCCTTGAGACACCAAAGGTGCAGGGCGATAAGTTAAAGCCAGGGGAGACCGCTTCCGAAGCACCTAATGAGGAACACCAAAAGGATGGCCTGGACGAGGATCTGGGGGAGACGTTCCTGACCCCCCTGCTCAGGAGGTTCAAGCAGGTCATCATATACGGGCCACCCGGCACGGGTAAGACTCATCTGGCATTAAAAACTGCCAAGAACGCGGAGTTTGTCACGTTCCACCAGTCGTACAGTTATGAGGATTTCGTGGAGGGGTTCAGGCCCATTGAAAAGGGGGGAAGAGTCGTATACACGGTCTCAGATGGTGTGTTTAAGCGCCTCGCCGTGAGGGCAATATACGATTCCCTACCGAACGAATTCCGGAGACGCGGGGAGAACGTAGGGTACGAGGACATGAAAATGGCCGTTCAGGAGTTCCTGAAAAAGAGGCAGGCCGGGGATAGAACCCCCATCGTTCCCAGGAGGGAGTTCTACATTATAATCGACGAGATTAACCGCGGCAACATAAGCAGGATACTGGGAGAGCTGATAACCCTCCTTGACCCCGATAAGAGGCTGGGTGCCCCCACCGAAGCCATAGTGACCCTTCCATACTCGCGGGAGCTTTTTGCACTGCCCCCGAACCTGTACATCATCGCCACTATGAACTCGGCCGACAGGAGCATAGCCCTGCTCGATATTGCACTTAGGAGAAGATTCGCATTCGTGGAGCTTTCTCCGGACCCGGAGAAGCTCAGAGACATGCACGTGGACGGGATAGACTTAGAACACCTCCTGACGAGGATAAACTCCATCATCGAGCAGGAGAAGGGCAAGGACTATACCATAGGGCACGGTTACTTTCTCGATATCCCCTCCGCGGACGATCCAAGGCAGGCACTCTACATGGTCTTCTACCACAAGGTGTTGCCCCTCTTCCAGGAGTACTTCTACGGGAACTGGGAGCATCTTCGGTCCCTCTATCCTGGCTTCGAGTTCATAGACGAGAGGGGCAGGATAATCTGGATGAGCCTTGATGAGTTCATGGACGCCCTCCGCAGGCTGGTGGGGTCCGAATGAGGGCAGTGACCATTTACGAGTTCCAGAGGAAGTACCTTCAGAGCCTTCGCGCGGAGGGGATAAACGTATCGCCCTCCGAGCTCCAGAGGTTTTTTGAGTTCATAAACAGCAGTTATGGCCGCGAGAACGATGTCCTAAGCCTGAGATACGACGTCAGCAGGGGCGACTATTACATTCAGGCACACGGCAGCGTGGGTTTCGCGTACTATCTTGGAGACGAGCCGTTCATGATACAGGTCCTTCCAAAGCCGTACAGAAACGACCCGGACCATAGGCGTTCCATGAAATTCTTTCTCAGCCTTTTGAACCTGAGCGGTAACCTGGGCATGAGCCCGCGCGATATAGAGCGCGCAGTCTCGGCATACAAGGGAGAGAACGAGCTGATCCACGAGATGTTCTTTTATCTCTACACCTCCCAACTTGGGAGGAAAATATTCCACGGGATGTACCAGGAGTACAGCGAGGTGGAAGAGAATTCCAAGACCATCCGGGGAAGGGTTCTTCTCTCGCGGTTGGTACGAACGACACCGGGGAGTCTGGATATCCCCGTTAGGCACGCAGTTCTGGGGATTGATAACCCCCTGAACAGAGTGCTGAAAGCCGCACTTGAGGTGGTGGCTGAGAACTCGAGCTGGAACGGGATTAGAAGGGAAGCCAGTGCCCTTCTGGAGTACTTCAGGGGAGTGGGTCAGCTTAACAGGGATGACCCAAATAGGGTGTCGTTCAATTCCCTCAACGAAAGGTTCAGACCCGCGTACACCCTTGCGATGATAATCCTCGAAGGTTTCGGCAGGAGGAGGCAGAGGGGCCTTGTTCAGCACGGGATTTTTATGGATATGGCACACCTCTTCGAAACCCTCGTCTACCACACAATAAGAAGGGTTCTCCAGGGGGAGGCAGTGGTGTACAGGGACTACATCCTTCCCCACATCGTCGAGGGCGCTCAAAGCGTGGAGGCAAAACTGGGTGCCGTCTTTACCTTCGGTCCTCCCCTTCCGGACATACTGGTTGCGACGGATTCTGGAAAATGCGTGATCGAGGTCAAGTACCGCAGCCTACTCGTGAAAATGAGGGGACAGTGGAGGAGAAAACTGGTGAGAAAAAGCGAGGAGCTCTATCAGATATACTCCTATTCACGTCTCGCGGGAGGCAGTGCCGCTGTCGTGTACCCCCGCCTTGAGGGGGTGTACAACCACTGGATTCCCGACATGTTTGGGCCGGAGGGGAATGTTCTCAGCTTCTTTGATGGGACTCCATTTGGGCTTTTCGGATACGAGCTGTCCAGAGTGGGAAAGGAGGTCTTCATAACCCGGAACGGGGTCGTTCTTAGGGAGGGTGTTGCCAGGAACCTACGGGAACATTTACTATCCCTGTGTAACGGCAAATGATGACGGCATACATTTTAAAAAGTCCCCCGCTTAGATGTCCCTAAAAAAGAGGGTGATGCTCATGCCGATATTCGAGACCCAGGAGGAGACCCCAAAGATAAAGGAGCGCCTTCACCGCGTCGGGATTACCAACCTGCGGAGCGTTGCGAAGATAAACTGGAAGGGAAAGGTTTACACGTTCCTCCCGCTCTTCGAGATAACCATTGACGTTCCCGAGGAGAAGAAGGGAATCCACATGAGCCGCCTCGTGGAGAGCATAACGGAAGCCATGAGCGAGGCCGTCGAGGAGGAGGTCATGGAGGCTCACTCATCGCTCGAGGAGCTCGGAAAGGCGATAATCGGCCGCCTGGAAGGAAAGCACCCGCACAAGCGCGCCGAGGTCTGGATAAGGACCCACCTCATCATCCCGCGGGAAACCCCCGCGAGCGGAAAGACCACCTACGAGCCGTATGACGTTGAAGTGGGCGTTATAAAGCACTACGACGGTTCCTTCGAGAAGGTCCTCCGCGTCAATGTCATCGGAAACACCGCCTGCCCCCACGCGATGGCCAACAACAACGGGAAGACCCACATCCAGAGGGCCGTAGGCGAGCTTGAGGTCAGGACTGCTTTCGACGAGGAGATAGCGCTGGAGGACATGATTGACGTCGTCGAGAGCTCCTTCAGCCACCCGACTTACACGCTCCTCAAGACTGTGGACGAGAACGCCGTCGTCCAGGGCATGTACAGGAACCCGAAGTTCGTCGAGGACGTTGCGAGGGAGATATTCGCGAAGGCGAAGGGGCGCTTCAACGGGAAAATCCACGTGCGCGTCATAAGCAACGAGAGCATCCACAAGCACGACGTCATAGCGGAGACGTGGAGCTGAAGGGGTTCGGAGTTAGAACCTGTGCTTTCATTTTTTCAGTGTCCAACATTTCTTTTAAAATGCGTCCTTATACTGCCAGATTTTTCTGTAGAAACGGTATTACTCAGTTATAAGGCCGGCAGCAATCCCACAGACTCGAATTATGTAAAGATAACGGGGCGATACCACCGATTTTTTTTGAAATTTTTGAGTATAGTCCGAAGTAAAAGTTAAATAGTGTACCAACGTATTCAGAATCGCCTGGTCGGGAGTATCCACGTCCTGCCGGGCAGGAGGGTCGGCAGAATGAAAAAGCTGGTTGCCGTACTGTTCGGTTTGCTGGTAGTGGCGGCAGGGTTCGCGGCAGCGACTGTCTGGGAGGTTACCAGAGTGGATGACTACAGTAGAGGAGAGAGTGGATGGGCATATGCCTTTGTGGATGTGAAGTACGACGTCCAGCACCCCTACACCAACTATGAAATTACTGTGAAAGACGGCAGTGGCGGATTGACACCAGAGGCTGAGGAAGTAGCTAAATATTCGATGGGTGTTCCGTATGCCTTTGTGAAAAAAACAAGATATAGCGATGGAATCACAGTAGAAACAAGAGTTTTTGTTACTGGAGGAATAGTAGTCGATCACGTCGTCGCGTCCGCAGGATGGCCTGCTAGCTAGAATTATTAATTGTTATTAATTGTTTTTCTTTTTTGTTTTCGTAGGAGTAGGGGGGTGAAAGTGTTGAAACCAGAGGCCAAATATTTTGGGCTGTTAGTGCTTCTGTTACTTTTTAGTTCTCCTGCGTTTGTCATAGCTGAACCATACTGGGTCAAACCGGGGGTTTACATTGAATATATTGCCCAAAGATACGACCCTTACTTCGATCTTGTCCGAGGGGCAGATCCAAGTCAGATACGCACCTCTGAAATTTTCATTGAGGTCAATGGTACCTTGTTCAGGATCTTTGCAAACAACAACACCACCGTCCGGTTTGACATCTTGGATGAAAAGGATGGCTATCTACACGTCCAAGCGACGATTACAATGGAGAACGTAACGATTTCTTCGATATTCCTGAACGGAACCAAGTACCCTATCTTTTGGGATCGCGGAAAAGCTATATCGGAGAGACTCATTCCCAGTCGCGATAGTGGATTCCTTGATTGTGTCTGGCTCGAAGTTAAACTGGAAGAGTTAAGAATCGCTGGGACTTACCTAATAAGACTGCGTGACGGGGCTGTATTTGACGTGGAGGGAACCTATTATGGGCACACGTTCCTCTGGGTTGGCCCTAACAGTCTGCCAAAAGCAAATGAGACGTTTTCCACTTCTGGAAATTTAAACGCGACTGTCTGGGGGGTAGGTGTATCGAACGAGTCTGTGATGACGTACTATGGGAAATTCGGCCCGCCCCTGCTTTCTGTTTTGCTGACGATGGAAGACTTCAAACTGTCCCAGAGAATCAATGATAAAAGAAATTATACTCTACTTGAAGTATCGTTCGGCGGGCCAAGCGGTGGAGGGATTTACGACTCATCCACTGGTATTGCTATATACCCAACGGCTATGGGAGCTGCTCCTTACGCCGATTTTTATGCAATAGGTTTAAAGTGGGCAGTGTTTCAAGATCAGCTCTCTGGATACTGTATGATGGCAGAGAAGGACCGTTCTTGGAGATCCGGTCTCGTACTCTATGATACCAACGCGGACTTTGGTGTGGTTGAGACGGTGAAATACACAAAACCCCGGACTGTTGTGAGTTACATTTTCTACACTACACTGGCCTTTTTGGGGATTGTTATCGTATGGACTGCTGTGGGAATGCGGAGGTGATCCAATGGGGCGGCTTTACACGCTCTTCCGCTGGGAGATGAACGACGTCGTGAAAAACGTCCTCCTCCTGTTCGGGATACTCCTCGCAGGGATGGCCATGAAGCAGTCCCTTATGGACGTGAGTAGTAGCACAGGATCCGCCTATGGGACGGAGATACGCCTCTTTGGGGCATCCAAAGCCCTTCATGTTTCATTGAACATACACGATCTCCTCCACCTCTCCGACGTGTGGACGCTCTTGGGCTTTCTTATACTCCTCCTCGGCGCGCTGACGTTCCGCTACGACAGGGACAGCGGCGTGGCGCGTTCCGTTTACTCCCTCCCCTACTCCAACACCGAAATCTTCGGGGTAAAGCTCCTGTCCTTGGTGATATACGGGTTCACACTGGCTCTGCTGCCGTTTGCTTACGTCTCCCTGACCACGTATGCAAGCATAGCTGGCCACCTCCCGGAGATAACCTCAAGATTTATCGGTGACGCGCTGGTGCTGGTGGCCTTTCTGGTGCTCTACCTGATGGCAGTCGCCACGCTGACTTCCCTGGCCGCCCCCAACGCGTTCCTCGCCTTTATCATAGGTTTTGCCGTTATCTATGCGCCCCGCGTGACGGGAAGCTCCGAAATACCTCCCCAGCTCTTCATCAGCGCCATCTCAAGGTGCTGGAACTCTGACTTCACGCCTTTCACGGCCAGGTACATCGGCTGGGGCATCCTCGTCCCGCTGGCGCTCTTTGCGATCTCCTGGATACTCATCAAGAGGAGGGATGTTGTGTGAGGTTCTGGGGCGCCCTGCTCTCCGCGATGCTCCTGCTCGCCATCGGCTCCCTGTGGGTCTACAGCTCTTACGAGGATCGGGTGGGCTCGGCGGGCCCGTTTTTCCTTCACCCGGTGGAGAGGCAGGGGAACGTGACTTACATGCCATATGTGCATATACACACCCCTACAAGCTCCCTCGTCGAGGCTTCCTGCGACGGCAGTGGGGTAGTTGAGGCGTACGACGTTATAACCGGTGAAGTGGTGGATAATCACACCGTTTCCGGCCACGCCAGGTATCAGTTTGTCCTCCCGCGTGAGGGCGACTACCTCGTAATCAACAACGGAACCTCCAAGCTGACCTGCTCCTTCCGCTTCATCAAGAACTACCCGACTGAGGCCGTCCAGAACTCCATCTACATAAGCGGCTCCGCCTTTGCGCTTCTCCTGGCGCTCGTGGTCTGGAGGTGGTCAAAGTGACGGTAATCGAGGCCAACAACCTCAAAAAGAGTTTTGGAAGCATCCACGCACTTGATGGGGTCACGGTTAAAATCCCCGAGGGGATGACGCTCATCCTCGGCCCCAACGGCGGCGGAAAGAGCACGTTCCTCAAGCTCGCCACCGGCGTTTACCGCCCGACCTCCGGGGAAATAAAGGTGTTCGGTGAGACCCCCTGGAACAACTGGAAGGTCAAGAGCCGCTTCGGCGTCGCCTACGACCCGCCGGCCTTCCCCCAGTTCGTAACGGGAAGGGAATGGCTGAAGCTCTTTGCAGAGAGCAGGGGGTACGGCGAGGAGGAAGTTGAGAGGGCCGCGGAGCTCTTTGAAGTGATGCCGTTTATTGACAAGCGCATAAGTGGATACTCCTCAGGAATGCTCAAGAGGCTGAGCCTCGCGCAGGCGTTCGTAGGGAAGCCTGAGCTTATATTCCTCGATGAGCCGCTCGCCAACATAGACTTCGACAGCATGGAGAGAGTCATCGAGATAATCGAGGAGATGAAGGGCAGGACAAACTTCGTCGTGATCAGCCACATCTGGGAACCGCTTCTTCCCGTGGTGGATTGGGTGGTCGTCATAGGGAACGGGAAGCTCGTGCTGAGCGGGAAAGCAGAAGACGTCCAGGAAGAAGTGGAGAGGCTCTTCAAACCCAGAATCAGACGTTCAAAGAGGGAAGGGGCTCGGGAGAGCCCCTCCCCCACCGGGCAGGAGGGTCGGCAAACCCCTGCCGCAGGATAATTTTGATAACCGCCCCTTAAAATTTTTGCGCTTCTTCTTGGAGTACAGCGGCCCATAGCGGAACAGAACAGGTTTTAGTGGGGGGTAACCCCTGAGGGCTACCCCCTGCCCGGGATAGAGGCCGGCCCGCATCGGCCGGCAGGGTGCGTATCGCCGCCACGTTTATTAATCTTTCGATTCTATAGCCTCCGTGGTCAAAATGAAAGTAATACGGGACACGATTCACGGAGACATATCACTGGATGGTTTCACACTGAGGCTCGTCGATACCCCCGAGTTCCAGAGACTCCGGAGAATAACCCAGCTCGGCTTAGCTTTCCTCGCATACCCCTCGGCCAGGCACACGCGCTTCGAGCACTCGCTGGGAACTTTCTATCTTGCGAAGAGGATAGCCGAGCACAACCCCGAAATCGAGGAAGGCGCCGTTTACGCGGCCCTGCTCCACGACCTCGGCCACTACCCCTTCAGCCACACGCTCGAGGCCCTCTACCCGCGGCACGAGGAGAACACGAAGTGGTTCATAAGGCACGGCGAAATCGGAGACATTATACGGGAGCGCTACTCCCTCGGAGAGTTCCTCAGACTTCTCAAGCACCCCCTCGTGAGCGGGGATATAGACGCCGACAGGATGGATTACCTGGTGCGTGACGCCTACTACACCGGCGTGGCCTACGGCCTGGTCGACCTCGACAGGCTCGTGAGGAACCTGCTGTGGAGGGACGGCATGCTCGTCGTTGGGGAGAAGGGAGTAAGGGCCGCCCAAAACCTGCTCCTGGCTAGGAGCATGATGTATCCCACCGTTTACCAGCACCACGTCTCGAAGATAGCGAGTGCCATGCTTGTAACGGCCGTTGGGCTCGAGGGGATTCCCTTCGAGGAAATACGCACCATGGACGAGGTCGACCTGATAGCAATGCTCAGGGCGAGTGAGAGGGCGGAGGTTCGGGAGCTCGTTCGGGCGGTGGACGACAGGAGGCTCTACAAGCGCGTTCTCTACAGCGCCAGCGACCCCGGGGTGGATTCTGTTGCCGAACTCCGGAGGGAGCTTGAGGCCGAGTTTGGACACCTCGCCATCGTTGACTATCCCCCCAAACCCAAGTTCGAGGAGAAGAACGCCTTCGTGGAGACCGAAACCGGACTGAAGCGCCTCAGTGAGGTCTCGCCTCTCGTCCGTTCCCTCGTTGAACTGAAGGACACCCACTGGCGCTGGGGAGTCTACGCGAGGACGGACGTGAGGGAGGAGGTTGAAAGGTTTCTGGGGGCTTTCTTTGATTGAGGGTGATTTTTTCATCCAAAACCCTTAAGTAGTTTGAGTGCACTTTCAGGAGGGCGTTTCTTCACCGGGAAAAGCTTTATAACCGCACCTTTTAAGTGAGTGGTGAACAAGCTCATCAGGTTAGAAGGTGGTGTAAATGGGAAGAAGGGAAGAGATGGTTGCGAAGATTAAAGAGCTCATGACCCAGCCCGAGAGGATCAGGAACATGGGTATTGCCGCTCATATTGACCACGGTAAGACGACGCTGAGCGACAACCTGCTCGCCGGCGCCGGAATGATTAGCGAGGAGCTCGCCGGAAAGCAGCTCGTCCTCGATTTCGACGAGCAGGAGCAGGCGAGGGGAATCACCATCAACGCGGCCAACGTTTCGATGGTCCACAACTACGAGGGCCAGGACTACCTCATCAACCTCATCGACACCCCGGGTCACGTCGACTTCGGTGG
>JAMOTW010000025.1 GCA_027062125.1 Thermococcus sp. | reverse complement strand
TGGACATGTTCGAGGAGGGTACTACCACCAAAGAAGTCGAGAAAATGTTCGACAAGCTTGAGAAGGAGCTCAAGCCGCTCCTCGAGAAGATAATGGAGGAGGGCAAAGTCCCGCAGAGCCACCCGCTCGAAAAGGAGCGCTATGAGAGGGAGCAGATGGAGAGGGTCAACCTCTGGATTCTCCAGAAGTTCGGCTTCCCGCTCGGCGTTCGCTCAAGGCTTGACGTCTCTGCCCACCCGTTCACCACTGAGTTCGGAATCCGCGACGTTAGAATAACCACCCGCTACGAGGGCTACGACTTTAGGAGGACTGTTCTGAGCACCGTCCACGAGTTCGGCCATGCGCTCTACGAGCTCCAGCAGGACGAGAGGTTCATGTTCAGCCCGATAGCGGGAGGAGTTTCCCTCGGAATCCACGAGAGCCAGAGCAGGTTCTGGGAGAACATAATCGGACGCTCAAGGGAGTTCGCAGGGCTCATCTATCCTGTCCTGAAGGAGAACCTGCCCTTCATGAGCAACTACACACCTGAGGATGTCTACCTGTACTTCAACATGGTCAGGCCGGACTTCATCAGGACTGAGGCCGACGTCGTCACATACAACTTCCACATCCTGCTCCGCTTCAAGCTCGAGAGGATGATGGTCAACGAAGGCGTTAAAGCGAAGGAACTGCCCGAGCTCTGGAACGAGGAGATGGAAAGGCTCCTTGGCATAAGGCCCAAGACCTACGCTGAGGGAATACTCCAGGACATCCACTGGGCGCACGGAACGATCGGCTACTTCCCGACCTACAGCATCGGAACGCTCCTCTCGGCCCAGTTCTACTACCACATGAAGAGGGACATCCCCGACTTCGAGGAGAAGGTCGCCAAGGCCGAGTTCGAGCCGATAAAGGCCTGGCTGAGGGAGAGGATACACCGCTGGGGAAGCATCTATCCGCCGAAGGAGCTCTTGAAGAAGGCCATCGGCGAGGAGCTGAACCCGGACTATTTCATCCGCTGGGTGAAGGAGAGGTATCTGTGATTTCTTTCTTTTAACCTTCCAGAAGAGCGGTTATGTCCTCTTTCGTCAGTTGAGGGTAGCTCTCGAGTATATCCTCAAAGCTCCAGCCGTTGGCGAGGAGTTCGAGTATGAAGTAAACCGGAATCCTCGTCCCCTTGATGACAGGTTTACCACCCATTTTCTTGGGGTTTATCTCAATTCTGTCGTCAATCGTCATGTTTGTATCTTAAGCTGTAACCTTAAAACGCTTTTTGCGGTTTATTCATGTAGTCTCAAACTGCGGGGTGTTGTCTATGGAAGGAAACGCTTGGGTGCTTGAGAAAATCTTAGGAATCCTGAGCGAGGAGGAGTATTACAGTGCCATAGAGACTCTCAAAAGAATTGAGCGGGAGTTTGAGGAGTGGGGGCATTCGTTAGTGAGATACACTAATCAACAACGTCTTCGAGAATTATGAAAGGGCGTTAGTGTTTTTCCCCAGTTGCAACACCAATGACGAGTCCGATGATAATTCCAGCGATAAAAATCACCGGCAGCCTCCATGAAACCTCTGATCTGGCGTTTGGTTCGTTCTCTCCTGGTTTGGCTCTGTTAGTTTCCCACCTCCCGCCGTACAGGCTCAGTGCTATCAGCGCGTAGGCATCGCCGTCAAAGGTTATGGATTCCCCGGGGCTCGCGAGTTCGAGAAATTTTATGGCCTCTTTGGTGCCATCGCCCCTGTCTGCCATGTGGAGCCATATAAGTGCCATTGCCGTCGAATAAACATCGTGGTTCCAAGAGCCGTCCATTTTGGGGGCATAAATCACCGCATAGTTCTCTCCGCCCCTGAACTGGAAAACAGTCCTTTCTCTATACCCGCTCCCAATGAAGGTTATATAGTCCTCCGGAAGCTTCGGGTAGAGCTTCATCCCTCCTTTGAAGAAGCCGGACTCGTTTTCTAGGAGAGATTTCCCCGAGCGTATCAGGAAAAGACTCCCCTGGTCGGCGGTTCCCAGGCTGACGTTTATTTCGGCCCTTCTTCCGGTTCCGTTCCATGTTCTGACAGTTTCCCAGCCGTTTGCGGTGTAAATCCTCTCCTCAACTGTGTAGTTGGTAATCCCTCTAAAGCTCAGCCTCAGCGTCGCGTTTCCGAGGTACTGAGTCCTTTCGAGAAGGGAGGAGATGAAATTGAGCGTCCCCTTCGGTGGACTCATGTTCTCCTCATCCAGAAAGAGCAACGGCAGGACTATACTCTCGTAGGGGGCCCTCATGTCGCGGTAGGGCATGGGAAATATGAAACCGGTGAATGCGTTGTTCAAGTAGGGGCTCACGAGCCTCTCCGGCGTCAGCCTCCCCTCCAGCCACTTCCATTCCTCTGAGACGTTGTGGCCGAGTCTTGAGAGGGCAGCGATTGCATAAGCTGTGGCAACGATGCTCGGCGACTCGTTAAGCT
>JAMOTW010000024.1 GCA_027062125.1 Thermococcus sp. | reverse complement strand
GCTGGGAAGTACAAAGTGCTTCCAGAGGAGGTAGCCGAGAGGCTTGAAAGGCTAGCAAATGACGTTGCGTCCTTCATACTCTTCGGTGGGAGCAGGGAGGAGGCCATCCTCCTGGTGACGAGGCGCCTGATGGAGCTCTTCCAGAACGGTTTCCTGTGCAGGTTCTACGCGGGGTACTCCGGGGTGAGCGAGGAGGCCTGCCGCTCGCTGTTCTCCATGGTTCCGAGCAGAGGGGAGGTTCTTGAGGTTCTGAACACTGCCCTAAACGAGCTCCTCAGGGAAGAAAAGTTCCCGTCTCTTATTCCTGAGGTGAGAAGCAACTTCGCCTACTCCCTCCCGTCCCCGAAGAGCCCCGAGGACGTTGCGGCGATTCCGGGGAGGATAACCTCCGTCAAGGGGAAGGCCTTCGCACTGCCCCCGGAGTTTGGTGCAAGCCGCTTTGTTGCTGGAGTCCTCGTGAGGCTGGCAGGGATAAGGCCCGAAATCAGGAGCGTCCTTAACATACGATACGGCGATGACGTTGAGAGGGCCCTCAAAAAGGCGGACTTTAAGGTTGCAAGGGTTAAAACCGGCGGGCTGAGCGAGGAGGAGGCCATTGAGAGGATAGTGGGGGTCTTTAAAGGCGATGTTTACGACGTCGTCATAGACGAGGGCGGCCTCGGCGTTGAGCCTCTCGTCTACATTTTCGGCAGAGACCCCCTTGAGGTCGTTGAGAAGCTCAAGCGGCTGGTGAGGCACCTTTGAGGTGGAGGGTCCTTGTTTCCTATGTGCTTCTCCTTCTTTTTCTGAACCTGACGCCTGCTGTTCCCTCTTCCCCTGTGCCGAATGGGGACAAGCTGGTGCACCTGGCCGAGTTTGTGGTACTGGGATTTCTGGGCCTGCCTCTCTGGCGCTATCTTGTCCCTCTGCCCGTTGTCTTGGAGTCCCTCCAGCTCTTTGTCCCCGGCAGGACTTTCTCCTTCGCGGACATGGGCGCAAACCTAATAGGCTTCGCGCTCGGAGTCCTCTTTGGGTGGTGGCATGAAGGTCGTGACGAAGGAGCTCCACTTCTCAACGAGGGGCGAGATTGACCTCGTTGACATAACCCGTGACGTCGAGAGGATTGTGGAAGAGTCCGGAATAGAGAACGGCCAGGTTCTCGTCTTTGTCCCCGGCGCAACGGGCGCAATAGTAACCATAGAGCACGAGTCCGGCCTTCTGGAGGACTTCAAGCGGGCTTTGAAGGAGCTCATTCCTAAAGGCGCTGGCTATCTCCACGACAGGATAGACGACAACGCCCACAGCCACCTCCGCGCTACCCTGCTGGGAGCTAGCGAGTGCTTCCCGGTCGCTGACGGCAGGCTCGTGCGCGGAACCTGGCAGCAGATTTTCTTCGTCGAGCTTGATGTCAGGCCGAGGCACAGGAGGGTAATCGTGCAGGTCGTGGGGGAGTGAGAACTTCCTGTTCTCACTTCTTTATAAAGGTTGAGAAATGTGAGTTCTCAGCTTTGTGGAGCTCTAAGAAATTTAGTTTGGTATTCTAAAGCTTCAGAAACGCGGTAAGCGTCATGAAAGGGGGCAATAACCCGCCCGAGTTCATCGACTCCGCCCTCGGCGGTGCTCCCCGGGCAGTTTAGGTTAGACGCTCATCAATAAAAGGCTTTCTACCACACCCGAATACTTTCGTCCCCATCAATTTCAACTTCCTCGTACTTCCCACTCAGTTTAATTGAAAGTGCATAGAGGAGGGCGACAAACGAGCCGAACAGAAACGCCATGAAAATCCAGAGGGACTTCGCGGATTCGGGCATAAGCTTCTGCTTCTTGATAACATCGTAAGTAACCCAAACGAACCCGAGAACGTTCAGAGCCCCCAGCAGTGTTCCGAGGAGCAACACGAAGTCCATGGAAGAAAAAGGAGAGTGGAGGTTAAAAACTTCACTCCTTCTTGAGCTTCTCGCAGTTCTTGACCCAGTTCTCAAGGATGTCCTTGAGCTTGGGCTGGCCGATCTCCTCAAGCTCGTACCTGACCCTGACGGCAGGCTTGTTGAGCTTCATGAAGCGCCTGAGGTCAACCGGGGTGCCCATGATGACGACGTCGGCGTCCGCCCTGTTGATGGTCTCCTCAAGCTCCTTGATCTGCTTCTTTCCGTAGCCCATAGCTGGAAGTATGACGTCGAGGTGCGGGTACTTCTTGTAGGTCTCGACGATTGAGCCGACGGCGTAGGGCCTCGGGTCGATGATTTCTTTGGCGCCGAACTTCTTGGCGGCGACGTAACCGGCTCCATACTTCATGCCGCCGTGGGTAAGGGTTGGGCCGTCCTCGACGACGAGAACGCGCTTGCCCTTGATGAGCTCGGGGTTGTCCACGAATATCGGCGAGGCCGCCTCGATGACGGTGGCGTTCGGGTTGATCTTCTCGATGTTCTCCCTAACCTTTTGGATGTCGTCTCT
>JAMOTW010000023.1 GCA_027062125.1 Thermococcus sp. | reverse complement strand
GGGCTGGGGGCGGCCCTCGGCTTCCTCTGGTGGAACAAGTACCCGGCGAGGGTCTTTCCTGGGGACACTGGAACGCTGAGCATTGGGGCGCTGATAGGCCTCGTCGGGATAATCGGGAAAGTTGAGGTATACGCCGCGATACTCCTCATTCCACACTTCCTCGATTTCACTATAAAGGCCTTTGGAGTCCGCTTCGGAGTTAGAAAGCACGGGAGGACGACGGTCCTGCCGGACGGGACACTTCAGGCCCCGCCCTATCCGAGCTTCCTGGGAATGATAATGAGAAGAGTCAGGGTGAACGAGCCGAAGCTCGTCGCGATAGTCTGGGGGATAGAGTTCATTCTCGGGCTTCTCGTTCTTGCTCTTCATCTATCACTTTGACCATTCCGAAGCCGTAGCGCGTCTTCTCTCCGAAGCCGTTCTCGTAGCCGAAGCGGGCTATCTCCTCCGAACCGGTGTAGCGGAATATCATGAGCGAGCCGCGGTAGTAGGTGTCCTTGACGAGTATCCTGACGGGCTTGAACTTGATGACGTCTATGGAGAAGTCCTTCTCCTCGGGCATGGAGCCCATTATGGCGGAGTAGCGCATAAGCATTACCTTACGGAGCTTGTCGAAGAAGGCCTCCTCGTTGGGGTAGAGATCCCATATCTTCATCCTGTTGCCGCTGAGTTTGACGGTGCGCACCATTATGGGGCTCAGAGTGGAGAAGAGGGCAGTTCTGGATATCTTGGGCTCCTTGAGGACTTTTATGTCGTCAGCAATGAACGCGGCCTCCCCAATCTGGAGAACCGGGCTGTCGATGAAGCCCTCAACGACGGCCTTTATGAGCTCACTCGATGAGGAGGAGACGTAGAGCGAAACGTCGTCGGAGAGGACCCGTATTCCCCTATCCGGGATGAGTTCACGTTTCCTGACCATTATGCGAGAGAAGGTGAAGTAGTCAACGTGGCTGACCTCCGCCTCCCTCGCAATCTCGGGGGAGACTATCGCCATCTTTTCTATGAGCTGGTTATAAACGTCGTAGTTATAATTGAACGGCAGAATCGTGCCCTCCTCCGCGGGCCGGAACTTTATTTCTACTCTCATTACAACCCACCCCTGGATATAGCCTTTCAATACTCCGCGTTTAAAGTTAATAAGAATTTCGGGGATTAAACCCCCTCCGGATTACTTCAAAACGAAGTTTCAAAAATGACCATGTTTGGCACCAAAAGTATATAAGGCGCCCGGTCAAGGGTAGGGGGAAGGATAGAGTTAAAAAGACCCTTCTATAGATAATTCCATGTGAGAGGTGAAAGTTATGAGCGTTGAGAACGTTGATATCAAACCCACGGACGAATACGATGATTACGTCATGTACCTGAAGAGGCGTATAAGACAGCTCGAACTCCAGGTGAGAACCTTAGAGGCCGACAAGGAGAGGCTGGAGAGGGAGCTCTCACGCCTCAGGATGGAGATGTCGAGGCTCAGACAGCCGCCGGCCTTCGCCGGGACTCTCCTGGAGATACTCGACGAGGACAGGGCGATAGTCCAGAACTTCAACGGGCCGCGCTTCGTCGTCAGGATAGCACCGTGGATAGAGCGCGACAAGCTCAAGCCCGGCTCAAGGGTCGCCCTCGACCAGAGGACGATGGCGGTCGTGGAGCTCCTCCCGAGCGAGAAGGACCCGAGCGTCCTCGGCTTCGAGGTCATCGAGAGGCCGAAGGTCACCTACAAGGACATCGGAGGTCTCGACAAGCAACTACACGAACTCAGGGAGGCGGTAGAACTTCCGCTCAGACACCCCGAGCTCTTCGAGCGCGTTGGAATCGAGCCCCCAAAGGGCGTTCTCCTCTACGGGCCACCGGGCTGTGGAAAGACCCTCATGGCAAAGGCCATAGCCCACGAGGCCAACGCCACCTTCATCCGCGTCGTCGGCAGTGAGCTGGTCAGGAAGTTCATCGGCGAGGGTGCCAGGCTGGTACACGAGCTCTTCGAGCTGGCCAAGGAGAAGGCGCCGACGATAATCTTCATCGACGAGATTGACGCGATCGGAGCGAAGAGGATGGATGAAACCACCGGCGGCGAGAGGGAGGTCAACAGGACGCTGATGCAACTTTTAGCGGAAATGGACGGCTTCGACCCGCGCGGGAACGTCAAGATAATCGCGGCAACCAACAGGCCCGACATACTCGACCCGGCGCTGTTGAGACCCGGAAGGTTCGACAGGCTCATAGAGGTCCCGCTCCCGGACTTCCGCGGAAGGCTTGAAATACTCAAGGTCCACACAAGGAAGATGAACCTCAAAGACGTTGACCTCCGCGTCATAGCGGAGATGACCGAGGGGGCCAGCGGTGCCGACCTCAAGGCCATAGCGACCGAGGCGGGAATGTTTGCCATAAGGGACAGGCGCGAGTACGTCACCCAGGATGACTTCCTCAAGGCCATCGAGAAGGTCTTCGGCGCCGAGCAGAGGCTCGCCCAGCAGATAGCGATGCATGAGGTCATGTACGGCTGAGGTATCTTTTTAACCCCTTCTTTTAGTATTCCCTTTGGTGGGGAGCTTGAGGAGGCACTATGCCTATGCCACCGTGGTGATCCCCATAGTGCTGATCATCATCGCGAGCCAAGTCCCGGTAACGGTCACACCGGAGCTTTCCAAGGGGCCCTATGGCGATTCAGAAGAGCCGATCAACTGGGTGGGAAGGGACGAGAGTCTGAGGGCGAACTTCAGCGGGCACTTCTACGTTGTGGTCACCAGGGACTTCGACAGGATACGTCTCTGGATAACCCCGCGGGAAAGTGCGAGGACTCTCAACGTCCGGGTCGAGGTGAAAAGGGAATATCTAAACGACCTTTACCTGGAGGTCGAACCGCCTTGGTATGGGGAAGTCGAGATAATCAGGGGCGAGAACCAGAACGGAATGAGGTATATCATCCAAGTGAAGAACTTCGGCGAGGCGGGGAAAGGGACGTACGAGCTAACGTTCATCGACAAAGCGCCGGAGGACAGGATTTCGATGCACATAACGGTGGAAACCCGGGACGGCCTTATCAAATACAGGGGAGAGCTTCCGGTGGTGATCCTCGAGCCGTTCTACCGGTTCAACTGCACCGACTAATCCATTGGGAGCCCGGCGACCCTTCAAGCTTTATCAGCCCCTGAGGGGAGATACCTCACAGGGCAACTAGGTTTATAAATCCCCGGAGTTAGCAAACCCCGTGAGAGAAGATGGTGAGCAAGCTACTGGCGCTCGATGCCTATCCGAACCTGCGAGACCTTGACTTCAGGATACTGAGAGGGGTAGAGCTGAACATGCGCCGCTATAAATGGGTGCCCCTCGAGGAGATAGCGCGCTTTTCGAGGGTGGACGTGGAGACGGCCTCCTTCAAGCTCGGCAAGCTCGACGACTGGGGGCTCGTAGTGAGGAGGAGCGACATAGGCTACATCGGCTACCAGCTCACGATACACGGCTACGATGCCCTCGCCATAAGGGCGCTCTCGAAGAAGAGTGTCATAGAGGCGATAAGCACCGCCCAGATGGGAGTTGGAAAGGACGCGGACGTCTACGTCGGAATGACCCCATCAGGAGAGAAGGTTGCCGTCAAGTTCAACCGCATAGGCGGGAGAACAGCATCAAGGAAAGCCGGCTACCACGGCCACGTCTTCCAGGACAAGCGCCACACTAGCTGGCTCTACGTCTCGAGGCTGATAGCCAGGAAGGAGTACGAGGCGCTGACGCTCCTCAGCCCGATTGCGAGGGTTCCGAGGCCGATAGCGTGGAATAGACACGTCGTGGTAATGGAGTTCATAAGCGGCACCGAGCTCGCCGATCTGAGGGACACCGACCTGACGAGGGAGGAGGCCGGCGAGATACTGTCCAAGGTCCTCGACGAGTACCTGAAGATAGTCCGCTTTGGGATAGTTCACTCCGACCTCAGCCAGTTCAACGTGGTTCTGACGGACGACGGCGAGGTTCTCATCATAGACTGGGCGCAGTACGTGACGACAGACAGGCCCGAGAGCTACGAGCTCCTGAAGAGGGATTTAACGGTTCTCCTCAACGCCTTCAGGAGGAGGTGGCGCGTGGAGAGGGAGTTTGAGGAGGTGTGGCCGGCCTTCGAGGAGGCCTGGCTCGAGAGCAGGGGTGAGGGCGGTGAACGTTAGGGAAAGGGCCCTCGAGCTCTTCAGGGAGGCTCTGGAGGCCGAGAACAGGAGGGACCTCGAGACCACAAAGAGGAAGCTCGACGACATAATGGAGCTGACGAGGAAAGACGAGCCGGAGCTCTACTTCGAGGCCTGCTTCAGAATGGCGGACGTATTCATACAGGAGGACAACTACCGCGGGGCGGTTAAGTGCGCCATCAGGGGGGTCTATCGCGCGCCGAACGAGGAGCTCAGAAAACTCGGAATCAAAATGCTCGGGGACATCCTCTTCATACTGAAGAGCGAGAACCGCCTCGGCGAGCTGGCCGAGAACATGGAGCCGACGCTGGGCCTCGTGAGGAGCGACACCGAGCTTTACGCCTTTGTGACACTCCTCGTGAAGCTCGCAAGGGGAGAGGAAGTCGAGACGGAAGGTCTGCCCGAGGAGTTCGGAAAGATAATCGAGGGGCTCAGAGGATAGAGTCCAGGACACTCTTCACGTAACCTTTCTCCGGCTTCATTGGGAAGTTGTAGGGCTCCTTTCTCGGCCTCTCGTTGTAGTAGGGCCTGTTGCAGCCGGGACAGCCGTGGGTGGCGAAGACCTCGGGCGGGACCAGCTCCACGAGTTCTTCCTTTGGAATCCCGAAGCCGGTGAGGTTGCCGTCGTTGTCAAAGGTGAAGTCCTCCAGGGATGCGAGGCCAGCCCCAAGGAGGTACCTCGCCAGCTGTATCCTGCGGTAGCGCTCGAGGGATGGAGACCGGGCGTTCTCAAGGCGGGTCCCCTTGACGGGGGTGAACGCGAAGAGGGAAACCTCTGCGTTCATCCCGTAGAGCTCCGCCATCGTCTCAACCATCTCCCTGTCCGTCTCGCCAAGGCCCACTATGAGGTGGACGAAGGCCCTCCCCGGGCCAAAGACGTCGAGGACGTCGCTGGTAAAGGCCCACATGTCGTCCCAGGAGTAGAGGGAGTCCTTGATTACCGGGTAGAGCCTCTCGCTGGCGACGTCGAGGCCTACCCCTATGTAGTCAACGCCGAGGGACTTGAACTCCTCCAGAATCTCCCTGTCGACGGGGGTTATCGAGACCGAAACCGGAAGGCCGAGGGGCCGGAGCTCGCGGAGCAGATCGAGGACATCTCCGACCATCCCAGGATAGTCTATGGTCTGGAGGCAGATCCTCGCGAACTTGCCGTCCGGGAGTGCCTCGATAACCCTATCGAGCTCGAAGGCCGGCCACGTGACGCGGGAGAGCTTTTCGAGGTCGGCCTTACTATCCCTGGCCTGGACGCAGAAGGCACAGTTGTTCCTGCAGCGGCCCGGCCAGTGGGTCATTAAGTAGGCCGTCGTTGGCCTCGCCAGCATCTTCGCCCTTATCAGCCCCATAGCTATGGCGGTTCCATAGGAGACCCTGACCTTCATCCCTGTCTACCCCCTAAGAGGAGGGGCGCGTGGACTATTATAAGTGATGCGGCCGCTATGAACGGGAGGAGGGGGAAGACACCGACGTATCCCCTGAAGCCGGCGATGTAGCCCAGGATTATCTGGCCGCCGAGCATGCCGAGGTCGAAGAACATCGTGTATATGCTGGAGCCCATGGTTCTGATTTTTGAGGGGAGGTTCCCCAGGGCCATGAGCTGCATCGCGGGAACGGAGAGGCCAAAGCCGGCCCCTATGAGCACGGCGCTGGCATAGGAGTGGGGTGGGAGCTTGTAGAGTATCAGAACCACGTAACCCGCTATGACGAGGAGCATTCCTACCCGGATGACGGGAATCGGCCCCACCCTGTCGGCGGTCTTTCCACCAACGACCCTCATTATGAAGCTCGCTATCCCAATGACCATCATGTAGAACCCGAAGATGCTCTGGGGCATCTCGAGCACCTTGTAGAGCGCGGGGAGGTAGGTTATAACGCCGGCGTAGGAGAAGGAGAAGAAGAACAGGGCCAGCGAGGCAGCGACGAAATAAGCCCTCAGCAGCTCGGAGTAGCTGACCTTCCCGCGGGTTACCTCTTTCTCGCGGACCACACCTCCCCCGCCCATCCAAACCGGCACCACGAGGGCGGTCCCAACGAGGGAGAACGCCACGGTGAAGGAGAAAGCCCCGACGAAGCCGAAGATATCCGAGAGGTAGCCGCCGAGGGCGGGGCCGATTATGTTGCCGAGGGAGAACATCATGCCGCGCCAGCCGAGGGTCTCGCCCACCCTGCCTTCCGGGGCGAGGTCGACCGCCGTTGAGAGGCTCGAGGGAAAGAATATCCCCATCGAGAAGCCGTGGATGGCCCTGGCAAAGGCGAAAATCCAGAGGTTGCCAAGGAGTGCCGAGGCTATGTACAGAGACCCGGCGAGCATTCCAAGAAGGTTACCGGCTATCATCGCCTGGAAGCGGTACCCCCTGTCCCCTATGAGTCCCCCAAGGGGCTTTGAGAAAAGGGAGACGATGGAGGCAACGCCCGCCACGAGGCCCACGAGGAAGGGCGTCGCCTTCAGGGTTATCGCGAAGGGTGAGATTATGGGGTTGACTACGCTTATCCCGAGGAAGAAAAAGAAGGTTGACAGGTTTAGCAGCCATATGTTCCTGAGGGTTCTGTCGATGGCTCAAACCCCCGCATGAGGCTCTTTCATGCCGTCCATCATGAAGGCGTGGCTCATGTGCTTCGTGTTCTTCGCGAAGCCCACGTTGCCCTTGGCATCAACCATGATGATGCCCATCGTGTCCTTTCCAAAGTACCTGGTGGCGAGGCTTATCGCCGCTTCGCTCGCGGCCTGGGCGTCCATGCCAAGGCGGACGAAGTCGGTTGCGCTTTTCGCTAAAGCGAGCTTTATGGCAACCTCGCCGAGGCCTGTGCAGGAAGCCCCGGCAACCTCGTTGGCGTAGGTACCGCCGCCGATTATCGGCGTGTCACCGACCCTGCCGAACATCTTGAGGAAGACGCCGCCGGTTGAGGTTCCGGCAACCACCTCCTCGCCATCGAAGGCGACCGCCCCGACCGTGCTTCTGAGGACCTCCGGGTACTCCTTTATCAGCTCGTTGAGCTTCTTCCAGTGCTTCGTCTCGCCCTTCCCAAGGAGTTTTTTCCTCAGTTCCTCCCACTGCTTCAGCCTCTCATCGGTTACCGGGTTATACTCCTCGAAGCCTAGGAGGCGGGCGAACTTTACGGCCCCCTCACCGTTGAGGAGAACATGATCCGTCTTCTCCATGACCTTTCTGGCAACGCTTATCGGGTTCTTCACACCCCAGATTCCGGCAACGGCGCCGGCATCGAGGGTCTTTCCGCGCATTATCGCCGCGTCCATCTCGACCTTGCCATCGAGCGTCAGAACGCTCCCGGTTCCTGCGTTGAAGAGCGGGTTATCCTCGAGGGCCTTTACAGCTTCCTCGACGGCATCCAGAGCCGAGCCCCTTTTGAGTTCGCGCCAGCCTGCCAAAACAGCCTCCCTAACGCCCTCAATGACCTTTGGAATCCTCTCCTCCTTCCTTATCGTGCCGGCACCGCCGTGGACTATGATAGCGACCATGAGAACCACCGGAGAAAAGAACGCTCGAATGGTTAAAAGGATTATGGAAACGAAAAAAGAGACATCAGCTCAGGGCCATGTTGATTACCGTCTCGCCTATGTTCTCAAGGTACTCGAGGATCCTACGGTAGCTCTCAAGGGCTATGGACTGGCGGTAGTCGATGGAGCGTATCTCCTCCTTGAGCTCGAGCATCAGCCTGTCGATCTTGCCCAAATCCCTCTCCTCTATCTGGGCCATCATCTCGCCGAACTTCTCCTTCAGGTAGGGCACGTTTATCTCGCTCGGGTTCTCAGAGATCCTGGTGATGTGGTCGCCTATCCTCTCGATGTTCCGAACGATGAAGAGTATGCCGAGCAGGTCGAAGGTTCTCCTGATTATGCCGCTCTCCTCGGTGACGCCGCGCTTACTCAACAACCTGTTGACGGCCCTGATTATGAGGAAGTAGAAGCGGTCGAGCTCGCTCTCGAGGTCGCTTATGTCCCTGAGGATTTCCTTATCGTCCGGCGAGGCTATGAGGAGCTCGAGGTCGCCGAGCATGGACATGACGAGGGAGCGTATCCTGCTGAGCAGCTCGGCGAGGTTTATCTCCTCCTCGTCGAGGAGGCTCTTCGCCACCATCCTCTGCGGCTCGTCGAGGATTATCTCGACTCCAGGGAGGCTCTGGAGGACCTTCCTCAGCTTGACCTTGTAGAGGGGCATCTCCTCGGAGAGGTTTATCTCGAGAACGTCGTAGCCCTGGATGTAGGCGGAGATGACGAGCCTGACGGCCATGTCAGGTGAATACTCGCGCGATATGGTGAGGATTTTCTTCTCGCTCACCTCCCTCGGCTCCTTCGGGAAGATGGTTATGCTTCCATCAGGGTTTATAGACAGCGGGACCACGTCGCCCTGACTCAGGCCGTGCTCGCGAACCCACTTCTTCGGAAGGGAGATTATGTATGAGCTCCGTCCGGTAAATTGGATTTTCCTGAACTCCATAGATGACACCACCGATATATAGAACGTCCACAGGCATAAAAAGGCTTCACTTCGATAGAATTATAAACGCTAAGATTCAGGTTAGGACATGCTCTCGGGGTACGGAGGGGCCTCGCCCTCGGCTTCTTCTCCGTCGACGGACTGCCCTTCGCCACCTCGCTGAGCTACCCGTTCTACGCAACGGCCTTTCTCTACGTGGTCGCAACGGCGATATTCTACGCCTTCTTCATCAAGCACAACAGGTGAGAAAAGAAAAGCTCACTCCCTCGCGAGCTCGATTCCGCGCTCGAGGGCCCTGAAGTTGACCTCCCAGAGCTTCTCACGGAGGGTCCTTCTGATGCCCTCGTAGAGGCTCTCCTTCCTGAGCGGAACGAGGCCCTTACCGAAGGCGTAGCCGAGCATCAGAACGCCGAGCGTTCTCGGGTTTATCTTATCCGCCTCCCTCTGGAAGTTCATCATGTGGACGGGGCAGATTTTCCCTATAGCGTCCCGTATCTCGTCCAGTTCCGGGTACTTCTCCTTGCCGACAAGGGTCGTCGCGGTGTGAATCGGGTAGGCGTTGATGACCGCGACGCTCTTCTTTGAGAGGAAGCGCGCATTCCTCAAAGCCTCGGCCGGCTCGAGGGCAAGCATGAGGTTCGCCTCGCCCTCCTCGATGAGGGGGGAATAAACCTCCTCGCCAAAGCGGAGGTAGCTGAGAACGCTTCCGTAGCGCTGGCTCATTCCAAGGGTCTCACCGATTCTAACGTTGTAACCCTCGTGCATGGCCGCGTTTCCAACTATCCTCGAGAGGGTTAAACCGCCCTGACCACCGACACCGGTTATTATGAGGTTGAACTCCATGAGCACCACCGAGATGCATTGGAGGGAGCGGATAAAAACCTGTTGTCAAGAAAATTCGGCCAGCTGGAGTGAGACTCGAAAATACTACAGGTAAAGGGCAGAAAAAGTTGAAGAACTAAATCAGCCCTCCATGCGGAGGCGCTTTATCACAAAGTCCCTGTCGAGGGAAGCCAGGAACGGCGCGAGCCTCGGTCCACGGTCCTTGCCGATGAAGACGTTGTAGAGGGCCTTGAACCACTTCTTGCTCGGGATTCCGCGCTTCTTCGCCGCGTCAAATATGACGTTGTTGAGCTCGTCAACGCCGAACCTCTCGTTCTCCTCGAGCCATTGGGCCACCTCGAGCATCGCCTCCCTAATCCCAGCCTCAAGCTCAATCTCCGGCGGCATTTCAAGCAGGCTGAACTTAACGTCATCGGGAGCGTACTTCTCGACCCAGTTCTTGGCCAGGCGAATGCGGAGCCTTATCCTCTCGACGTCCTCCTCGCTCAGCTCCTTCGGAACGTGACCCTGCTCCCGGAGGATTCCAATGATGCCATCCTCGTCGAGGTGGGGCATCTGGACGAGGGTCACGAGGAACCTGAACGGCGCCTGGGCCGTGAGCCTCTCGGGAACCTCGGGCATCGAAAGCTCGTAGGTTCTCTTGAGCTCCTCTTCCTCCTCCGGGTTCTTGGCATGCTCAAGGCCGAAGTATATGCGCTCGACCTTGTCGAACTCGTCGTAGAGGTTGAGCAGGCCCAGGCCGAGGTCTATCTTGAGCTCCTTGTTCGGCCTCGCCTTGGCATAGATGAAGCGTATTATACCCGGCTCGAGCACCTCGTAGAGGTCGCTGAGCAGGATAACGTTGCCCTTTGAGCCGCTCATCTTGCCCTTCTGGCCCTTGATTCCGACGAACTCGTACATGAGGTCTATGGGCGAAGGCCAGCCGAAGACCTTCTCCACTATCTCCCTGCCGGTATCGTAGGAGCCACCGGCCGCCAAGTGGTCCTTTCCAGCGGGTTCAAAGTCGACCTTGAAGTGGGCCCAGCGCATAGGCCAGTCAACGCGCCAGCGGAGCTTCACGTTGCCCTCGCGGATGTCCGTCTCGCCCTCCCTGCCGCAGTGGGGACACCTATAGGAGACCTTCCACTCGCCGTCCCAGGAGACAAACTCCGCTTCCTTCCTGCAGTGCGGGCAGTAGACCATGACGGGCTGCCAGTTCTCCTCGAGCGGCGGCTGCTTGGCCCTCTCGCGGTATTTGTCGAGGATGGCCTTTATCTCATCGCGCTTGGCCAGGGCGAGCTTTATCTCCTCGGCGTACTCGCCGCTCTTGTACAGCTCGTAAGCGTGGAGGAAGTCCACCTCGATGCCAAGCCTGGAAACCTCCTCTTCAAAGAGGGCCATGAAGTGCTCGGCGTAGCTGTCGTGGCATCCCCAGGGGTCGGGAACCTCGCGGACCGGCATCGTGAGGTACTCCTTCCACTCCTGCGGGACGTTCTTCGGCACCTTTCTAAAGCGATCGTAGTCGTCCCACATGTGGATGTGCCGAACCTTCTTGCCCCTGTCGCGAAGGGCATGTCCGACTATGTAAGCGGTAAAGAACTCCCTGAAGTTGCCTATGTGAACGTAACCGCTCGGCGTTATTCCGCTCTCGACGACGTACTCCTCCTTGTCGCCCCTTTCCCTGATTATCTTCTCGGCCATGTAGTCTGCCCAGTGAACCATTCTCACCACCGCGCTTAGCTCTGTTGAGGCCCTTTTAAGCTTAAGCTCGGCCACCGATAACGATTCAAGAAGGGAAAATCTTATAAGCACAAATGGTAAAAACTACTTCAGAACGTAAGGAGGAATCCCAATGGAAGTTGAACTGGGGAGGATGCAGACCTTCTTCCCGGCATCTCTCGAAATCCAGGAGGAGCTCCTGAAGGCGGGTTTCAAAGTCCCCTACGACAAGGAAAGCGGAAGGAAAATGCCGGTTCCGGTCGTGGTAAGCTCGAGGGAAGAGAGAAGATTGAGAAGAGACAGGCTCCTAAAGGCAAAGGACTTTGAAAGCGACGGGAAGTTCGCCCTGGTTCCTGGGGAGCGGGCGATAATGGCGATG
>JAMOTW010000022.1 GCA_027062125.1 Thermococcus sp. | reverse complement strand
GAGGAGGTTCATGACCTCTTCCTCATTTTCGATGAAGGCCATCTCCGCGTCGATGCTCCATGCCTCGTTGAGGTGCCTCGTGGTGTTGTGCTCCTCAGCTCTGAAAATCGGCGCTATCTCGTAGACCCTGTCCAAGCCGGAAGCCATCATTATCTGCTTGTAGAGCTGCGGGCTCTGGGCGAGGAAAGCATCTTTCTCGAAGTACTTCATCGGGAAGAGCTCGGTTCCGCCCTCGGTCGCGGTGGCGATTATCTTGGGAGTGTGAATCTCTATGAAGCCCTCGCCGTGGAAGAAGTCCCTCACGGCCTTGAAAACGCTCGAGCGTATCTTGAATATCGCCATTACCTCCGGCCTTCTGAGGTCCATGAAGCGGTTGTCGAGCCTCGTGTCGAGCTCGGCCTTGACCTTTCCGGTGGGGTCGAGCGGGAGCGGGCTCTCGGAGCGGTTGAGGATCTCGAGCTTCTCGGGGAGTATCTCGAAGCCGAGCTTCGCCTTGGGCGTGAAGTTGACAATGCCCTCAACGGCTATGACGTCCTCGGCGTTGAGCTTCGGGATGAGCTTGAATAGCTCGGGGTCGACCTTCTTCTTAGGGGCGGTGACCTGGACTATTCCCTCCCTGTCCCTTATCCAGAGGAACTTTATTCCACCGAGGTCCTTTATTTCCCAAACCCATCCGGCCACCCTAACGCGCTGGCCGTTGAGTTCCTCCGTAATCTGGCTCGAGTAGTGAGTCCTGTACATTCCATCTACCTCCGTTGGCAAACCTGTAGGGGAAGAAAAGGAAGTTCAAATAAAGTTTATCTTTACCTCTGCCCCGGCTATCTGGGACAGTATGCTCTCGAGGACGTCGGACCTCTCGGGGAGCTTCTTCCTGTCCCTGTTCAGAACGAGAACCTTGTAGTAGGTCCCGCCGCCGGGCTTGTAGACTATGTTCACGCCGAAGACGCTCGCCGGGTAGAGCAGGTCGGTGGCGAGCTTCTTAACATCCTCGGTCCCGGTGACCTCAACGGCCTCGATGACCCTGATGCGCTTTCCGAGCTCCCTCATGAGGGCCTTGATGTTCTTCCCACCCTTACCTATGGTTATGGGAACGTCTCCCTCTCCAACCATGATGACAATGATGTCGCCGGCCTCGACGGCCTTCTTGAACTCCATATCGACGTCCCCGATGAGCTTGTAAAGGAGTCTCGCAACCTTAACATCGAGCTCGGAGATGATGCCTTCCTGGAGCTTCTTCTCGTCAGCGGGGCACAGAATGTCGTCGGTCTTCAAACACACCTCACAGATTGGCGCCTTCATTCGCTCACCTCCCTCGCTTGAAGAATGACATTGAAGGGGCTAACCCTTAATTCAGGGAGGCCTTTAAAAACCTTATTATGGGAGAAAAGGGCAAGAGGGGTTCAGATTTCACCCTCTATCTCGCGCCTTATGCGCTCGATGAACTCCTCGGTGAAGCGGTGTCTCTCCTCGGCGAGCCTTCTGGCGGTCTCGGTGTACATTAAATCCTTCAGCTTCAGTATTTTCTCCTCGAAGTGCTCCAGCGAATCCTCGATGCTCCTCCCGTGCTCCCCGGAGTACATGAAGACCCTCGCGACGCCTATGGCACCTATCGCGTCGAGCTTGTCGGCATCGCTGAGTATCTTGGCCTCGAGGGTTCTCGGCTCCGGCCCGCGGGAGAAGCGGTGGGCCTCTATGGCGTGTGCGACTGCTTCGGCCTTCTCCTCCGGGTAGCCGATGCTCCTCAGGAAGTGCCTCGCTATCCTCGCCCCCTCAACCGCGTGGTCTTCAACCCTACCGGCGCTCTCGAGCGGCCTCGCGACGTCGTGGAGGAGCGCCGCCAGGGCAAGAACCTCGAGGTCCGCTCCTTCCGCCTTCCCGATGTGGAGGCAGAGGTTGAAGACCCTCTCTGTGTGGCTGAAGCCATGTGTTCCCTCCCTCTCGAAGAAGTGCCTGGCGTACTGCCTGGTGCGCTCTATCAGTTCGATGCTCTTGGGGTCGCTTATGAAATCGGAGAGCCTCATCGGATCACCTGAGGGCCTCATTGACGAGCGACTTTAAAAGTTCAACCATTCCCACGTGGACGTCCAGGGAGATGCCGTCCACGGTGGGAGCCAGCTCCTTCGATACACCGTCTATCAGCCCGGCATCCACCATCGCGGTAACGGCTTTCTCCTCGTCCCAGTCCTCCAGCAGATTTCTTCCGAACTCTATCGAAGCCCCCGCCACCAGCCCGTAGGCGCCCCAGTTTGAGACGGCCGAGAGAACAAGCTCGTCGGTCTCAACGACGCTCGCTATCCTCTCCCCGTGGGGAACGTGCCGCTCGATGAGCCCCCTTATCCTGCCCATTCCAGCCTCGTTGCCACCGTCGCCGATTCCTATCGTGGGGATGCCGAGCTCCCTGGCCTCGAGCACCGCCCAGTCAAAGGTTTCCCTCTTTATCTCCAGCCCGCTCATGGAGTAGTACTTCCCGTCGGAAGCCCT
>JAMOTW010000021.1 GCA_027062125.1 Thermococcus sp. | reverse complement strand
AACTTCATGAGCATCACCCCTTTAGCCAAGGGTGGGGTATGTGGGTAGAGAATAAAAAGTTTTGCCAACCTGCCTCTGTCCAGTTATGGCCTTTAGATGAGACTCAAGAACACGAGCGTCGAAGCTCTCAGGATCCTAAACATCCAAAATGAAGATCGATAAAGAGGAAAGAAATCACTCCCTGAGCGGGAGGCCGTGGTCGAAGGAGTAGTAGACCTTCTGGAACTCGGCGCGGAAGCCGTAGACGTCGCGCCTGACCTTGGCCGGGTCCTCCTTGTCAATGAGGACGCGCCTGATGAAGCGGGCTATCTCCTTCATCTCGTCTTCCATCATTCCGACACGGGTCATCTCCTGGACGCCTATGCGTAAACCACTTGGCTCGTTGACCTTCTCAAGCGGGTCCCAAGGCAGGAGGTTCTTGTTGAGGATTATGCCGGCCTCCTCAAGAAGCGGTGCGGCCCACCCTCCGGCGGCAGGGTGGAGGTCGCTGACGTCAACGATGACTTGGTGGCTCTCGGTGTAGCCCTTGTCCTCACCGATGACCTTGAAGCCCTCCTCGGCAAGGGCCTCAGCAAGGGCCTTGGCGTTCTTGACGACCTGAGCCGCGTACTTCTCACCGTACTCGAGCATCTCGGCGGCGGTGATGACCTTTCCGGCCATGTGGTGGAGGTGGTGGTTGCTGAGCACACCGGGGAAGATTGCCCACTGGAGCTTGGCTATCTCCTCGGTCTCACCGAACTTCTTGTAGATAATGACACCGCCCTGCGGTCCGGGGAAGGTCTTGTGGGTCGAGGCGGTTATTATGTCAGCGCCCTCGCGGAGCGGGTCCTGGAACTGCTTTCCGGCTATGAGACCGAGGACGTGGGCGGCATCGTACATGACGTAGGCGCCGACTTCCTTCGCAACGGGAGCGAGCTCCTTAACGGGGTGCGGGAACGGGAAGAGCGAACCGCCGAAGACGACTATCTTGGGCTCGATCTCGCGGATGAGCTTCTCGGCCTTGTCAACGTCGATGTTGAACTCCTCGTTGTCGAAGGGCCAGGTGTGAACCTCAAGCCCGCGCATTCCAGCCGCTCCGAAGGGCATGTGGCTTATATGCCCACCGTGGCTGGTGTGGAGAACTATCGCCTTGTCACCCGGCTGGGTGAGGCCGAAGAAGACCGCCTGGTTGGCGTTGGTTCCGGAAATCGGCCTCAGGTCGGCGAAGTCGCTTTGGAACAGTTTTGTGAAGAGCTCTACACCGATGAGTTCGACCTCGTCAACGTACTTACAGCCCTGGTAATACCTCTGCCTCGGCCAGCCCTCGGCGTACTTGTGCATGAAGCCGCTCGCCACCGCGCGGGTGACGCTCGGAGAAGTCACGTTTTCGCTCGCTATCAGGTTTATCGTGTGGACCCTCCAGTGCTCGTGGTCCTCGATAAAGTTCAGAACCTTGTCGCGGTATTCACGGTAGCTCATGGTGGACACCTCGATTGTGCTTCGAACGACGGGAATATAAACCTTACCACATGTGTTCACACGTTCAGAGTTGTCCATCAGGCGCCGAAGAGTTATTAAAAGCTACTACCAAACACCGGCCATGCCCTCAGGCAGAATAGAGGGACTAAGCGACGACGGCCTTGGAGTCCTTCTCGAGGGAGGCGGGGAGGTACACGTTCCCTTCGCTTACCCCGGCGATTTTGTTAGAGTTAGCTCAAAGAAGAGGCGCTTCGGAAGGCTAATTGCTAGGGATTTCGAGCTGATTGAGCCCTCGCCTCTGAGGCAAACCCCTAGGTGCCCACATTTCGGCAGGTGCGGTGGCTGTCTCTGGCAGGGAATGAAATACAATGAACAGCTGAGGCTTAAGGCGGAACTCTTCGAGCGGATAACGGGAATAAGCGCGCTGGTAAAGGGCTCGCCCAAAATCTGGGGCTTCAGGAACGTCAGCAACTTCATCGTGACCACGGCTGGAGTAGGCCTTAAGGAATACGGAAATCCCCTCGGCGTGGTCAGCGTCAGGGAGTGCCCCGTCTTCTCCAAGAGGACGCCTGAATACCTCCGCTCGCTTCGGGATTTTCTGACCGAGACCGGACTGAAGCCCTGGAACCTGCGGAAGAGGAGCGGTGACGTCCACTACCTCCAGATACGGGAAGGCAAGTTCACGGGGGAGGTTATGGTAAACATTATCACCCATACAAGGCCCTCTGAGGAAGTCGTTGATGCTTTTTTGGGCTACTTCTCCTTCGCCGATTCGCTATACTGGAGCATTAAGAGCGATGAAAGAGACGACCCTCACGGAGAGCCTGAACTGGTCGGGGGAAAGCCCCTTATAACTGAGAAAATCGGCGACGTGAGGTATTTAATTCACCCTAACAGCTTCTTCCAGACGAACAGCTACGCCCTCGGACTGCTCCTAAAGGCCGTTGAAGGCTTTATCGAGGGCGGGAGAGTCCTCGACCTCTACTCAGGCGTCGGGACGTTCGGCATCTGGCTTGCCAGAAGGGGCTTTGATGTTGAAGGG
>JAMOTW010000020.1 GCA_027062125.1 Thermococcus sp. | reverse complement strand
TTATCCTGCCCGCCAGCCTGAGGTTGTGGCGCTCTATCTTCTCGATGCCTATCTCGTTTATCAGCCTCAGCGAGGCGGTGAAGGCAGCCGCAACGAGGTACGGCAGCCCGCCTCCGAAGTCGAGCTTCTTGACACCCCTCGCGGGTTTCAGCTCGCCCCAGGGATCCTTCTCCCGAAGGCCCCACCAGCTGCCCCATTCACCTGTCGGCGGTTCGTTGTTGAGCAATCCGGTTATTGGGCTGGCCTCCTCCAGGAGCTCGTCGGAGACGTATATCAGGCCGGCCCCCGTGTCCGGGCTGAGGAGCCACTTCTCACCACCAGCCGAGAGTGCATCAACGCCTTCCTTCTCGGGGAACAGCCTCATGGCCCCAAGGTGCTGGACGGCGTCAACTATCAGCCAGGCGCCGTGTTCGTGGGCAACCCTCGAAAGCTCCCCCAGGTTGAGCCTTTGTCCAGTGACCCAGTTGACGGAGCTTAAGACCACCGCAAAGGTGTCGTCGTTTATCGCCTTCTCGACCTCCTCAAGGCTGTGAACCCCATTCCTGTTCTCCACAACGCGCAGCTCGAGGTTAAAACGCCTTGCGTAGCTCCTGAGGAGCGCCGGGAGCGTCGGAAACTCTGTGTCCAGCGAGACGATGTTCTGCCCCTTCTTGGGTTCCAGTGCCAGCAAGATTCTCCTCAGGCCCTCCGTGGTCTGTATTGATAGGCCGATGTTTTCAGGGCTGACCCTCATAAGTTTAGCCGCCTCGTCCAACAGAGGCTTCAGAACGACCTCGTCCATGTAGTCCACGGAGTTGACTTCACCGTTGAACTCGATAACGTCGTTGAGAAGCTTTGTGGCCTCGAGAATGGCAGTTGTCGGCATAAATCCCGTGCTCGCGGTGTTCAGATAAGCCTTGGACCTTCTCAATGCGGGAAACAGAGTCCTCCTCATAGAAACTCCCGAAGAAATAAGAAACGAATCGTTTAAATGAATTTCGAGGGGAAGGTCCCCTCAGATGACCGCAGGAACACCCGGAATCCTCGGGAACGGCTGGACTTCTGCTATGTGCTTCGCCCCGACCATGTAGCGGACAAGCCTCTCGACGCCGATTCCGGCACCTGCACTAGGTCTCAGGAGACCGGCTTTCGCCACCTCGAGGTAGGGCCTGAAAGCGTCGAGGCTAATCCCTGCCTTCTTCATCTTCCTCACAATGACCTCGTACTCCCACTCCCTCTCGCCGCCGCTCGAGACCTCGCCGTAGCCCTCGGGGAGGTAGAGGTCGTAGTTCCTGAAGTGCCCCGGTCTCTCGGGGTCTTCCCTGTCGTAGAACTCCCTCTCAATGTCCGTAACCCAGAAGGGTTCCTTCATGGTTTTGCTGGCCTCGTCCTCGTCTCCGAACTCCTCCTTGATCTCCTCCAGTGTGAAGCGCTTGAAGGGTGGCTTGACTTTGGGCACCTCCCTCTCGAGCTCCCAGCCCCTCGCCTCCTTGAAGAGGCCGCTTATGAGCCCTTCGATGAGGCTCATCACGTCGTCCATGCTTGCGTGGGCTATCTCGAAGTCGAGCTGGGTGAACTCGTAGGCGTGCCTTCCGTCGTCAGCTGAGCGTCCCTCAAGTCTCACGTTCGGCGAGAGGATGAAGAGCTTATCTATCCCCATCGCCACCGCCATCTGCTTGTGGAGTATCATGCTGTGGGTCAGTCTCAGCCTCGAGCCGTAGACCTCGACCTCGGGCGGTCTGAGAGCCTCTTCCGCCGCTGGATCGGGCCAGAGGGGATCCGTTATAGAGCTGAGCATCACGGGAAGCATCCACTTGAAGCCCTCTCCCACCATGTATCTTGTCATATAGTCAATCACTCTCGTCTGTACTTCCATAACCGGTTCAATTTTTCTGGTCACAATTTGGAGAGCGTTCATATCTATCACCTAGTTTTTGTCACTGACTTCCCCCTTTATGGCCTTTGTGCAAAAACTTTTGGATTTTGAGCAAGATATGACATTTAAACGCGATAATTTTTGGACATACGACGATATATTGTGCTTTATTTGACGTTTATCAAAGCCCTCCGGCGATAGCGTTATAACGCCAGTCGAGAACCTTGTATGGTGGTAAAGCATGGGAGTGTACATATTCACGCCTGAGGACCTGATACGCTACGGCGCCGCAACCGAGGAGCAGTTGGGGGTTCTGAAGAACGCGGTTCTCTCCAAGAAGGACATCCTCGTGGTTGGTTCCAGCCGCTCCGGAAAGACCAAGCTGGTTGAGGCGCTGATGCACTTCATACCCGACGACTGGAAGGTGGCCGTTATAACCGCCTACGGCGAGTTCAAGCCCTTCAAGCCGAACATCGTCGTCATAGATACTCAGTTTGACAGCCAGTCCCTTGAGAGGCGCACATCGGACGTTATCTCAAAAATCAAAGCTTTGAATCCCGACTACGTCGTCATCGACACGGTTCACACCGTTGACGTTGCGAGGATATTCCGCGAGCTTATAGACGATTACGCGTTCATAGTGACCTCACTAGCCCTCACCGACGATATAAAGGATGAGGTCAGGCACTGGCTC
>JAMOTW010000019.1 GCA_027062125.1 Thermococcus sp. | reverse complement strand
AAATCCGGTAAACAGCCACCGCGAAGAGGGCCGCGACGATGGGGGAGAGAATCCACGCGGAGGCGATTTTCCCCACCGTCAACCAGTCGACTGGGAGACCCAGGGCGAGAGAGGCTCCAACCAGTCCACCGATTATGGACTGGGTGGTTGAGATTGGCTTCCCCCAGAGGCTGGCGAGGGTTACCGCGGTGGCGGCGCTGAAGAGGACGAGACTGACCTCGGCCGCGGACATGCCCTCGGCGAGCCCGGAGACCGTTCCGGAAACGCCGGAACCTCCAAGAAAAACGCCCAGAGTGGTGAATATCCCTATGAGGAGCACGGCTCTCTTGAAGCCGAGTACGCCTGAGCCAACGGCGGTTCCAACGGCCTTTGCACTGTCGTTTGCACCTATCGCCCACGCCATGAAGAGCGCCGTTATCATCGTCATCACTATAGTCTATTTGTTGCACCATAATCTATATAGTCTATGTAGTACGGAAGTGAGCACTTAAAAGGGTTTCGCCCGGTACACCTCATGACCTCCCGAGGAGCACCGAGAGGTAGCCGTAGATGTGGAGGGTGAGGTAAAAGGCCGCCCAGAACCAGACTATAACCGGGAACAGGAGCGCGTTTATCAGCCTTCCGCCCTCGAAGAGGGTCGGTAAAAGCATCGTGAAGGTCTCGAAGAACCACCAGAGGGCGAAGAGCTCGAACCGGCCAGTGAGCAGGAGAAGCGGGGGAACAATCACATCTAAAAGCGCCACAACATCGGAAAGGAGTAGAAAGGCCAAATCCTTCGTAAAGCCTCCTCCGAGGTTTTTCAGGTCGCCGAGAAACCAGCGCTTCCTCTGGCGCCAGAGGACGGCAAGGCTCTTGGGCATCTTCGTCCATACCCTCGCGCGGGGGGCGTAGACGACTTTTCCAAACTCCTTAACGGCCTTTGTGGTTGCGTAGTCCTCAACGATGTCCTCGACGAAGCCGCCGATCCTCTCAAGAGCCTCCCTGCGGAAGGCAGCTATCGGTCCAGGGGCGAGGCTCAGGTCGTCCAGCTCCTTGGCCCGGCGGAACATGGCTATCCTGAGGTGCTCCGCGTCCTGCGCCATCTCAAGGAAAGAGCCCCCAGCGACGCGAACCTGACCACCAACGCCGAGGACTTCATCCGAGTAGAAGCGCCCCACAAGCTCCTTAACCGCATCGGGTTCGAGACGGCTGTCTGCATCCGTCGTCACTATGACCTCGCCGGAAGCCTTCGAGAGGCCGAAGTTCAAAGCCCTCGCCTTTCCACCGTGCTCCACCCTGTAAACCTTCAACCTGGCGTTTTTGAGGGATGAAGCGACCTCAAAGGTGTCATCCTCGCTCCCGTCGTCGACAACTATGACCTCGAAGTCAGGGTAATCCTGGGCAAGGGCGGATTCGATGGCGTTAAGAACACTCACCCCCTCGTTGTAGGCGGGGATTATTATAGAGACCCTGGGCTTCCATTCCCGAATTCTGTAATTCCTGAAAAGGCTAATTATGTAATTGAAGAAAAAGTAGCCGTCCCAGAGGAAGATGACGACGAGACCAAGGAGGAGCGAGTTCATGTGATTAATTCAAAAGCAGAAATTTTTAAGGATGCCGCTGGTCGGCTGTTATGATGAAATGTGAATGTCGAACATCACCTCCAATCTTTTCAAAATTCTTCGGTTCTCCTCAATTTTTCAGGGGGATGATCTCGTATCTCTCAACCGCCGGAACAAAGGCCAGTCTCTTTACCAGCGAGTCCATTTTGGGTTCTCAATGAGCGTCGGCTTCGGCCCACAGCAGTCTTGAGGCCCTTAATGGGTGTATTCAAACAGGACGTTCCCCTGTCAAAGACCTAAAACAAGTTCTAACGTAGTTTCCCCTGCTAGAAATCCTGAGCTGAGTTCCGGTTTCTTCCAGAAGGATTTCCATGGGGATGATCATGGTTGGAATTTTTAATAGAATAGACATAACTCCCCCACCACGGTAACATCCAGCTTTCGAAGTCCCGGGGTATAATAGTTTTTGGCAAAAATAGGTTCAAATTGGAAAAGATGCTGTTTATCCTTCCTTCGAGAGGAGCATGAGGAGCTCCACCAGCTCGTCCACCTTCCTCGTGAGCTCGTCGACTTTCTCCTCCAGTCTGTCGAGGCGGGCAAATATTTCATCATCTGGTGTTGTAAGATTTCGGTTTCTTTTTCGCTCTCTTTTTCTTAGTGATCCCCTTTGCCTTCCTCATTACTTCGTGGCGGTACGGTTTCGTCCCCAGAACTTCTGCGATTGTTGTTTTTAACCCCCACCACTTTTCGAAAACTTCCGGTGCATTCTTCTCGAGGTAGCTATCTGATGATTCAATTTCATTTATGTCTGCATCAAAGTGGTCGTGTACCGTCTTGGCTTTCTCTTCTTCTTTAATGGGGTCAATGCTCAAGAGGGTGGAGGAGTAATCCTTGATTGCTCTTAGAACTTTTATCAGATCTTCCTTTGTTTTTTCGGGATCTTTTATGATGAAGTGCTTAGATAAGTGCCTTACGATGTCTTCCGCAAATCGCTCCTCGTCTATCGCTTCGGGTGTTTCCTCCCTTCTCTTCAAGGAATTCTCGATAGCTATCATAACAGCGCGACCGATCTCCTTTGTGTATTTGTTCCCTGTTTTCTTGACAATTAGGTATGGAATGATTTCCCTCGCCAGTTCGTGAGCTACAAGCGTGGGTATCTTTTCGTATATTGCTTTCTGCTCGTGAAGGGACTTCTTGATTCCGCATATACTGTATCTAAAGTGTAATCATCTAATTCGTCCCCAAAGATCCGTTTAATGTTTTTTTGTCCTCGGATTATTTGGAGTTGATTTAAATACGGAGCTACTTACCCACCATACTGGTTTCTTCATCTCTGCAGCAACTTCTTCCGAGGTTCTTTTCTTTTTTCCAAACAGCCCCATTTTACGGCCCCCCATACTGGCATGTTCACTAATTCTCTTTTTACCTCGATTTCTCTAAAAATGCTTGCCTATATAGGAGATCCCTCTATTACCACGAGAATAATTCTCCCGAGAATCATTCTGAAAGAAATCAAAGGTGGGACATCAGGAAAATGAGCACATAAGAGGTATGAGAGAACCCCGAAACTTTTATAACTATTCCCGCAGGAATTATTCCCATGAGAATAATTCCCCGAAGAATTGAACGTGCCCTCCTAAAATACCCAGGCTGGAAGATGCTCTACGGAAGGAGAAAGACGGGCAAAACGTTCCTCGTTGAGCACTTCCTCGACTACGACGAGTTCTTCTTCGTGAACAAAGACGGCACAGTCCACGACAGGCTGAGCAACGATAAGATGACCTACCAGGAGTTCATGAGGCTCTTTCCAAGGCTGGTTAAGGAGAAGAGAAGAATCGTCATCGACGAGTTCCACCGCCTTCCCGATGGCTTCCTCGACCTCCTGCACGCATACTCAACTGAACAGGACAGTCAGGTGGTACTCGTAACCTCAACCATGTGGCTCGCTCAAAGGCTTCTCTCGATGAGGGAAAGCCCGCTCCTTGGGATAGCTTTCCTCGTAAAAATCGGACTCATAGACGAGCGCGAAATCTTAGTGGAGCTGTCGAAGGAAGTGAAGGGTAAGGAGCTGATAGAAGCGTCCACCTACCTGAGGGAGCCCATGCTCGTGCCCGCCTACAAACCCCCGCTGAGGGACTTTTTAACCGGCTTCTTTTCGTCCTCGGGTTCATTCGTGAGCGAGCTCGTTGGCGAGACCTTCAACGAAGAGGGCCACGAACTGACGAGGGTTTACCTCGGGATAATGATGGAAGTTGCCAACGGAAAGGGGACGAGCACCGAACTTTCCTCTGCACTCTTCTCCCGCGGCCTGCTGAAGAAGGACAACCCCGGGACGCTCCAGAAGTACCTCACAATCCTCACGAAGATGGGAATCCTGCGCAAGTTTCTGGTTCAGAGCAAGAGGCGCAAAAAGTTCGTTTACCGGCACGCCTCGCCCCTCCTCGACCTGCACTTCTACCTCGAGGCAAAATACGCCTACACCGAGCTTGAAACGTCTGTTGAGTTCATAAGAAAGGCCGTTGATTACAAACTCCCGAGGCACGTTGAGGACTTCATCGCCGATTTGCTCGCCAAGGCTTACGGTTTGAGAAGGGTGAGTGTCGAGCTTCCGGAGCTTGAGCTCGACATCGCTCTGCAGGGCTTCAATAGGCTTGAGCTGGTCGGAGAGGTCAAGTGGAAGGAGCGGGTGAAGAGGAGCGAAGTGCGGAAGATTGAGGAAAAGCTCTCGCGCTTTGACTGCCGCAGAGTGCTCGTTGTTCCAAGCGAAGACGTCCTCGAACGTGAACCGGAAGACATAGAGGTTCTAACGCCTGAAGACCTGGTGGAAATCGCAAGGGAGAGCCTCGAGAAGACGTTAAACAGTTAAGAACGTCACTTCTCGGATCGGCCGGCTCCTTCAACCCTGTACCTCACAACATACCTGCCGTGCTCGAACTCGTCTTCCTCGGCCTCCAAAACCTCCACGGGCTCGATTTCCAGGCCGAACTCCAGGGCTTCCCACTTTATGTCATCGAAGTAGTCATACAGCCCGCAGGTTGCGCAGAAGGAGCCCTCGAACTCGATGATGACCTCATCACCATCAACCACAACTATTCTCGCCTCGGCCTCGCTGCCGTGGAGGCGATTGAACTCGTCTATGACCCGCTGGAGCCTCTCAAACTTATCCTCCATCTCCCCCACCGTTTGGAGTTCAGTCTCTGCACTTAAAAAGTTTGTTAGGGAAACCGAATAGTTTAAAAATCCAAGCCGGCAATGGGAGACCGATGGGCGCGGAGAGGATAAGGCGAGCCAAGCGCGAGTACACGGACGAGGAGATATTTGAGATACTCAGCGAGCCGGTTAGGGAGTGGTTCAGGCGGAAGTTTGGAACCTTCACTCCTCCCCAGCGCTACGCCGTTCTGGAGATACACAGGGGCGAGAACGTGCTCATCTCGTCGCCAACAGGTTCCGGAAAGACGCTCTCGGCCTTTCTCGCGGCCATAAACGAGCTCATTCTCCTCGGGAAGGAGGGAAAGCTGGAGGATAGAATCTACGTCCTCTACGTCTCACCGCTCAGGGCCCTCAACAACGACATAAAGCGCAACCTTGAGGGACCTTTGGCCGAGATAAAAGATGTGGCAAAGGAGCTCGGCTACGAGATTCCGGAGATAAGGGTGGGCATAAGGACGAGCGACACTTCGAGCTACGAGAAGAGCAAGATGGTGAAGAGGCCGCCACACATACTAATCACCACACCGGAGAGCCTCGCCATAGCGCTGAACGCCCCCAAGTTCCGCGAGAGATTGAAGACCATCAGGTACCTCATAATCGATGAGGTACACGCTTTAGCCGAGAACAAGCGTGGGACGCACCTTGCCCTGAGCGTCGAGAGGCTCGCGGAGATGGCGGAGGAGAAGTTCGTGAGGATAGGCCTGAGCGCGACGATACACCCCCTCGAAGAGGTTGCAAAGTTCGTCTTCGGTTTTGATGACGATGGGGAGCCGAGGCCGGGCCTGATAGTCGACGTCAGCTTCGCGAAGGAGACCGAGATAAGGGTCGAGAGTGTCGTGGATGACCTCATATACACCGATGCGGGAACGCTGAGCGAGGCCCTCTACCGGCGCCTGGCAGAGCTGATAAGGGAGCACAGGACGACACTCATCTTCACCAACACGAGGAGCGGTGCTGAGAGAGTGGCCTTCAACCTGAAGAAGCGCTACCCGGAGTTCGAAGGGCTGATAGAGGCACACCACTCGAGCCTTTCGAGGGAGGTCCGGCTGGACGTCGAGGAGAGGCTCAAGAGGGGGGAGCTTAAGGCGGTTGTTACCTCGACGAGCCTTGAGCTCGGGATTGACATCGGTACAATCGACCTCGTAATCCTTATCGGTTCGCCAAAGAGCGTCAACAGGGCTCTGCAGCGCATTGGCAGGGCTGGCCACAGACTTCATGACATCAGCAAGGGGGTGATTTTAGCTCTCGACCGCGACGACCTGGTGGAGGTAACGGTTCTGGCACACAACGCGAGGAACAGAAGGCTCGACCGGGTAAGGATTCCTAAGAACCCGCTCGACGTCCTCGTCCAGCATCTCCTCGGGATGGCTCTCAACAAGGTGTGGGAAGTCGAGGAAGCCTACCGCGTCGTGAGGCGCGCTTATCCGTACCGTGACCTGCCCTTCGAGGACTTCATGAGCGTTCTCCGCTATCTCGCCGGGGAGTACGTCGGCCTGGAGGAGAGGAAGGTCTACGCCAAGATATGGCTTAAAGACGGTCGCTTTGGGAGACGCGGCAAGATGACGCGGGCAATATACTACATGAACGTCGGCACCATCCCCGACGAGGCGAAGATACGCGTTTACACGATGGACAAGCAGATGATCGGAACGGTTGAGGAAGAGTTTGCCGAGAGGCTGATGCCCGGCGACATCTTCGTTTTAGCGGGTAGAACCTACGAGTTCGTCAAAAGCAGGGGCAACAAAATTTACGTGATTCCCCGCGAGGGCGCGAAGCCCACGATTCCGGCATGGTTCTCAGAGATGCTCCCCCTGAGCTTCGACCTTGCCCTCGACATTCAGAGATTCAGGCGGGAGGTCTCCGGGCTGGTCAACAACAGGAGGGCCAGGGACTTCCTGATGAGAAAGTACGGGATAGATGAGCGCGCCGCGAGGGCCATCTTGGCGTATTTCCGCGAGCAGGCGCGCTACTCGACCGTGCCAGACGATGAAACAGTTCTCGTCGAGGCCGTCAGGGGAGAGAAGCGGAACGAGTACTTCTTCCACACCCTCATCGGCAGGAGGGCGAACGACGCGCTCAGCAGGGCCTTCGCATACGTCGTGAGCCAGCGGAAGAGGTGCAACGTCGGCGTGGCGATAAACGACAACGGCTTCGCCCTCATCCTTCCGCCGGATGTCGAGCTGACCGAGGACGAGATAAGGGGGCTCTTCAGGATTGAAGACCTTAGGGAGACTCTCAAGCGAGCACTCGACAACACGGAGCTCCTCAAGAGGCGCTTCAGGCACGTCGCCAACCGCGGGCTGTTAATACTTAGGAGATACATCGGAAGGAGCAAGCGCCTCGGAAGGCAGCAGGTGATGGCGGTTGCGCTGCTCAAGGTCCTGAAAGAGAACCACCCGGACTTCCCGCTCCTGAAGGAGGTCTACCGCGAGATAATGGAGGACAAAATGGACGTGGAGAACGCGGAGCTGTTCCTCAGGTGGGTCAGGGAGGGGAAGGTGAGGGTGGCGGTTGAGGAGCACGAGGTGCCAAGTCCCTTCGCATTCAACCTCGAGGCGATAGGCTCGAGCGACGTGGTCCTCATGGAGGACAGGCGCGAGCTAATAAAACAGCTTCACAGGAAGATAATGGCGATGATAGAGGCCTCAGGGTAACGAGACCATGCGGTCGTGGTAGACCACTATACCCCTGTCCGTGATCTCGTATGGTCTTATGGCGTCGTCGAAGCTACTGCCGCGGAGTTTGGTTATCCTCACGGCGCGGGTCAGCCTGCCGCCGGCGTTAAAGGCCTTCAGCTCGATGACCCCGCTCACGAGATACTCCTCTATGTCCGTCCTCTCGAGCTCGGACGTCAGCAGGACGGTTGTCTTGAGGCGCATCATGCTCTTTATGAAGCTCAGGAAAGCCCTACGGTAGTCGATCTCCTTCGTGGCGGTCAGTTTGAGCATCGTTATCGGGTCTATGACTATCCTCGTGTAGCGCCTCTCCTGGAACTGGCGCTTTATGGCATCGGTCATCTTCTCGATGTTCTCGGCAAACTCCTCGAAGAAGTCCGTGATCAGAACGTAGCGCTCCGCCGTGGGTGTTGCATCGATGAGCGAGAACCTTGGATCGCGGAGGTTGAAGCCGAGCTTGCCCATATCGACCTTCAGGTTCTCCGCGGGTTCCTCAAGGGTCACGTAGAGGACGTTCTCGCCGTTCTCAACACCCGCCATCGCGAAGTGCATCGCCAAAGTGGTCTTTCCCGTCCCGGGGGCGCCCTTAACTAGGTAAACCCTTCCGGGTATAAGGCCTCCATAAAGCATGGCGTCGAGGCCCCGGATTCCGGTGGATATCCGCTGGATGGTCATATCACCCCTTACGGTAATTCGACAATCCGATATAAGAACCTTTCGAGGAGTGGGGGGCATAAAAAGAAGGAATACTAAGCCCGGAGGGTTTTCACAACGAATGCGAGAAGGTCGGTCAGCTCCCTAGCCCTCGTCTCCGGCGATGCACCCATGTGGCCGCTCTTCGTCTCGACGCGCAGGTAAACCGGGGCTCCTATCTCCCTCAGCTTCATGAAGAACTTGAGCGCATGGGCGGGATGCACGCGGTCGTCGTGGAGGCCCGTGTAGATGAGCGTCGGGGGATATTCCTTGTCGGGGTCGATGTTGTGGTATGGAGAGTACTTCAGCAGGAACTCCCTGTCCTTAGGGTCGTCGGGGTTGCCGTACTCCGGAACCCACACGCTGCCGATATAGAGGTTGTGGAAGCGCATCATATCTATGACAGGATAGCCTATCAGCGCCGCGTCCATGACGTCCGGCCGCTGGGTGAGTGTGGCGGAAACCAAAAGTCCGCCGTTGCTCCTGCCCCACGCCGCTACCCTGTAGCCCTCGCCCTTCAGCTTCTCAAGGACCGCTATGAAGTCATCGAAGACGTTCCCCTTGTTCTCCCGCATTCCAGCGCGGTGCCACTCCTCGCCGTACTCGCTTCCACCGCGCAGGTTAGCCATTCCGAAGGTTCCGCCGCGCTTTATGAAGGGAATCGCCTGCGGGAAGAAGCGGGGCGTCAGTGAGATGTTGAAGCCTCCGTAGCCGAAGACCCAGGCCTTCTTTTCGTCCCCCTCGCCTTTGACCGTGAAGTAATGAACCTTCGTGCCGTCCTTTGAGACCGCGAAGTCCTCTTCAACCCTGAAGTTCCCCTCAATCGCCTGCCCCTCGACGAGCTTAAGCTCTCTATCGAACTCGTAGAGCCTGTAGGGGACGGTAAAGCTCTCGTACCTGAGGAGAACCTTCTTCCCGTCGGTGTCGAGCGGGTAGACGCTCCCTGGAAGGTCAAATTTAATCTCGTCGAGCTTCTCCCCATCGAGCGAGTAGACCTCAAGCCTGTGGCTCGCGTGGACGAGCCTGCCGGCGAGGATTTTGCCGTCAGCGATAACTGCCCATTCAAGGGGGAACTCATCCTCTGGAATGACCTCAGTGACGTTCTCGCCCTCTACTGCGATCACCTTTCCACGGCCGGTTCCTTCCCTCGTGAGGACGTAGAGCCTGCCGTTGATGATGTCTATGGGCTCGACCGGCACTTCGGCGGAGTAGACTTTCTGCCATCTTTCTGGCTCTTCAACCGGCCCGATGTAGATATCCGCCCTGTTCCAGCCGAAGGTCACCGTAACCATCGCCCACTTGCCGTCGGTGCTCTTCCTCAGAGAGATGAAGTAGCCCGATCCAAGGCCCTTTCCAAAGACCATCCTTTCCCCGTCCGCATCTTTCCGGAAGAGCCTCACCGCCGGAGCCTTAACGCCGTCGGGTGTTTCACCGTGCCGGTAGAAGCGGGAGAAGTAGTATCCGTCCTCAAGGAATGTGACGTTCCAGACCGAGGGCTTCATCTCATCGATGAGTTCCCCGGTTTCAAGGTCTATGATTCTCGTTATCCCCTCGTCGGCTCCGCCTATCGAAAAGCTGTAGGCTAAAAAATTGCCCTTTCCGTCCGCGGTGAATCCCTGAAGGAGAACCTCGTCGTTAAACTCCTCCTCAAGCCTCTTTGAATCAACTATGGCCTCCCCGCCGAGCCACCGAATAACCTGTCTATCTCTCTCGCGGTACATCGCTACAACGCCCTTCTCCGTCAGCTTCGCAGAAACGAGGGCTGGAATCGAGTAGTACTCCCAGACCTCCGGAAACAGTTCGTCGCTCAGCTCTCCAATGAACTCCCTAAAGCGCTTGTTCTCTTCCTCGACAAGCCTCAGAACACGCTCATCGTTGAGGTTCTCCATCCAGATGTACGGGTCTTCCATGAGAATCACCATTAAGATGATGGCCTTAGCGCTAATAAGGATATCGGTGAAGCCCGAAAAGCGGTGTGTCAGAACGACAGAAATGGGTGGGGGTAAGTTGTCTATTTTGCCGTTGTTACAGGATTTCATGGAAAAAAGTTATATTGGGGCGTGGTCTTTCTCGACCGTCGCATTGAGGTGTCTGAAATGGACGCGATATGGACGACAATAGCGGTTTACATGGGAGCGATGCTAGCGATATCAGCGTACGCGCGGAAGTATATCAGAACCTCGGCCGACTTCCTGCTTGCCGGAAGGAGGCTGGGACTGGGACTCAGCGTAGGAACCCTTGCAGCCACCCACTACGGTGGTGGCTTTCATCCTGGGCAGAGCTAGCTGGGGAGCAACGTATGGGTTAGGTGGAATCTGGTACGGCTTCGCCTGCGGCCTGGGGCTTCTGGTTCTCGGTCTGACCCTTGCGAGGCCCATGCGCGCGCTGGCACTTTACACCGTGCCGGACGTTCTGGAGATGCGCTATAGGAGCAAGACCATCCGTTTACTCGCCGCCCTGCTGTCGCTCCTGGCGCTCGTCGGAATACTGGGAGCGCAGGTCTGGGCAGCCTCTGCGATCTTCGAGGCGATTGGACTGCCCGGCACGGCTGGAGCGGTGCTTGCGACGCTGGTCTTCATAGTCTACACTGCCTTTTCAGGACTGTGGGCGGTGGCGCTTACGGATTTCGTTCAGATAATCATCGGAAGCGTTGGAATCTTCGTGGCCGTGGTTCTCGGCCTCATAAAGATGGGGGGAATAAACGGTCTAAAGAATGCACTGGAGGGTATCCAGGGCCTCCCCCAGCCTGCCTCAAGCTACTTCAGCCTCACCTCGCTGGGGGCATCTCTCCTGGCCCTGACGCTCCTGGCCACGGTAATGTACACCCTCATCGGCCAGGACTTTTATTAGAGGCTGTTCGCAGCGAAGGACGAGAAGACGGCAAGGAGGGGCGCGATATACGCCGGCGCTCTGCTCATGGCGCTCTCGTTCCTGCCGGCGCTCGCGGGCATGCTTGCCATAGCCCTCTCAGGCAACCCGGAGTCGATAATAAACTCTCCGAAGACCGCAGTGCCCGCGCTGGTCATCACGGTCTTCGGAAGCGGCGTGGGGGCGATCTTCGTGGCGGCCGTTCTGGCCGCGGTGATGAGCACCGCCGATTCCCTCCTATCCGCGGCAACATCCCACGTGGTGAGGGACCTCTACGCCAGCTTCATCAAGCCCAACGCCGATGAAAAGAAGCTGCTGAACCTTTCGGTGATAACCACCGTCGCCATCGGCCTGCTGTCCCTGGCGGCGGCGCTCACCATCCAGGGAATCGTGGAGCTGCTGATATACTCCTACGACGTGTACACCCCCGGTGTCTTCGTGCCGCTCGTGCTCGGCATTTACTGGAGACGGGCCACGAAGGAGGGCGCTTTGGCGGGTATGGTAGCAGGTTCCCTGACCGCGGTGCTCGGAATAACCGGTGTCGTGTCCTTCCAGTACTGGGAGTACATCTACGTCAGCGGGGCGCTGGTGTCTGCCGTGGTTATGGTGCTCGTGAGCCTCGCCACCAGGGCAGAGCCGCTTGAAGAAGAGTTAGAAAAAGTCTTTTCGGTCAGGAGCTGACCGCCAGCCCCCAACCGTTTTCTTTTCTCAGTATTCCTATTGCGAGCACCTTGTTTTCAAATGGGAGCTCCATAACTTTGTACGCAAGCTCCTGGGCGGTAGTGAACTGTGGGAACTCTATCTCCGCGAAGCCGAGGTTGTACGTTGCCGTGACGAAGGCCTTCCCTTCCCTCAGAGTTAGTTCTTTTACCCAGAACTCGTCCCTTCCAGCGAAGCCGAGCCAGCCCTTGCCGTTTCTCCCCACGATACCCGCTATCCTCGGCGTGTTGTAGGCGTCCCTCTCGTAGTCGAGGGCATCCAGCACGTGGATTAGGGCCTTTTTCGGACTCTCCCATTCGAGTGCCTGGGCGATGAAGTCCGTCTGGAGGCCGTTCGTGACGACGGCGTATTCGCTGAGGAGCCTCACGACCGGGTAGCTGACGTAGGGGTTGTCGGTCTCCGTGAGGTTCTCGATGTAGACGGCGTTTTCCCTCACGATTGCCCTCCTCCTCGGAAAGGAGCGGGAGCAGAGGAGGTAGAAGGCGAAGGGCCTGCCGTTCATCAGCCCGACCCCGAGGGTTCTGCCCGTGTAGGTCACGCTACCACCTCCCCGAGCCTGTCTTCCTCAATAGCGAGCTTAATCTCGCGCGCTATCCTCCTCCCGACGCTCATGGGCTCGTCCCAGTAGAGCCTTCCGTACCAGTGGAGGGCGTTGGAACCTCCGT
>JAMOTW010000018.1 GCA_027062125.1 Thermococcus sp. | reverse complement strand
CAAAGCCAGCTCCATGATGCGCTTTATCTTCGCCGCGTGCATCTCGCCGAGAGAACCGCCCATTACCGTGAAGTCCTGGGCGAAGACGAAGACGAGCCTTCCATCGATGGTACCGTAGCCGGTGATGACGCCGTCCGCCGGAAGCTCCTTCTTGTCGAGGCCGAACTCCGTTCCGCGGTGCTTCACGAAGGCGCCTATCTCAACGAAGCTCCCGGGATCGAGGAGCTTCTCAATCCTCTCGCGGGCGGTGAGCTTTCCCTTGGCGTGCTGCTTTTCGACGGCCTTCTCGCCGCCCATTTCGAGAACTTTCCTCTTCCTCTCATACAGTTCGTTGACCTTTTCCTCCATGCTCATAAGAACTCCCCCTCAGTGGCTTGATGCCTGGCACTTGTAGTTTGTAAAGTTTAAAAGGGTTTTCAAAGCCGAAAAATGCACAGAAGAGGGGATGTATACAGCCGTACGGGGAAAAAGGAATGGGGGCCTCAGATGTGCTGTATCGGGGTCTCGGCACCACAGGCCTCGCACTTGAGGAAGTGGAAGCGGCCCTTCTTGACGATCTTGGTATCCGGTGAACCACAGACCGGACAGATGACGAAGTCCTTGAGGTACTTCTTCATCTTGTTGGCTATCAGGTAGGGCGTGAAGCGTCCCTGGAGGATCACCCTCCTCCCCTCGAGCGTTCCTGCCGTTGCCACCTCGCGGAGAATGAACTTCAGTAGATGGTTCGGGTCGCGGTTCATGGCCTCCGCTATGTCCACGAAGTTCTCGATTATAGTCCTGTTTCCGGCTATGGTAACCTGCGCCGGCGGGACCTCGAAACGGGAAGTGTGATGCTTGACGTTCTCAGGGAGTTCATCGTAAGCCTTATCGAGGAGTCCTTCGAAATCGTAAAAGTCAACCTTCTTCTCGCTCATGCTCTCACCTCCATCTTAACTATCCGATGGCGTTTATAACCTTTTGGAAAATGGATAAGAATCAGAGGACGCGGTAGAACCCTGCCCGCGGCTCGTATATCCTCGCGTCCCTCTTGAGGTCATCAATGAGCTTCCTGACGTCCTTCTCCGTGCCGATTCCGGCCTGCTTGGCCGCCTCGAGCACCTTATCCTCCGGCGCTCCAAACTCGCCCTCGCCCTCGAGGTTCTTGATTATGTCGATGAGCCTGTCGATCTTGTTTATCTTCTTGGAGCTCTTGCCGACTTCGAGGATTGAGATGTCGAGCGTTCCCTCCTCGTCGGTGGCGATCTTCCTTATCATCTCCTCGATTATCTGGATTGCCGCCCTCGCGTCCTCCCTCGTCACCGTCTCGCTCAGCCTCATCCTCGCGTGGGCCTCGCTTAGACGTATTAGCGCCTCGAGCTGCCTCGCCGTGACCGGGATCGGCTGAACGCCCTCCTCCTCGCCGGAGTGCTTGAAGCCCTTCCTCATCCTGACGTAGTAGCGCTTTATCTCGTCCATAGCTTCCCTGCTTAAGACTGGGTGGACGTTCTTCCTCGCGTAGGCTATGTACTTCTTGAGCAGGTCGTAGGGTATCTTCGGCGTCACAGCCTCGGCCTCTCCCCTGCGTACCTTGAGGATGTGCTCCGCTATGCTCGCGTCGACCTTCTCGTCGGGCTCATCCAGCAGGAGGAAGATGAGATCGAAACGGCTCAGCAGTGTGGGCGGAAGGTCGAGCTGCTCGGGGAGGCTCTTGTGGCGGTTGAACCTGCCGTACTTGGGGTTAGCGGCGGCGATGACCGTCGTTCTCGAGTTAAGCGTTGCCGTGATGCCTGCTTTGGAGATGCTTATCGTGTTGTGGAGAACCAGCCCGTGGGAAACGAAGAGGTGGTACGGCTCGACGGTTACGTCGTAGACCCACTCCCAGCGGTCGTTGGGGATTTCTTCAACTTCAACAACCTTCAGAAAGTTGATGTTGGAGTTCAGAAGTTCCTCTACGCGCCTGATGGCTTCCCGTATCTCCCTGGCGGCCAGGGACACCTCGCCCTGCACTATGCTCCTTGCCGTCTCGTCCCCCCTTCTCAGTTTGTTCTCCAGCGTCGGCCCGCTCATGCCGTACTTTGCCGCCACCTTCAGCTTCGGAAGGTACCTCAGGGCCTCCAGCGGCCTCTCAGTGGCCAGTCTTTCGACCGTCTCGACGTGGGCCTTGAGCTTGGTTAAGGTGCCCCTCACCGCCTCCTCGGCCACGAGGGGACGGTTTTTCAAGTAGGGCCTCTCCAGCTTGAACCGCAGCAACCTTCCGGCCCTGCTGAGCTCCTTCAGCAAGTACCCTGGGAACTTTCTTCCCTCGGGCGATACCTCGTAGTACAGGGAGACCTTTCTCACGCGGGAGACGATTCCCCGCGAGTAGAGGGCGTCCTGCTTTTCCAGTGCCCTGGCAAGCTCCCCGAACCTCGAACCTTCGACGTCCGGCAGTTCTATCTGGTAACGGGCCACGCCTAGGGCAACATCGCCCCTTTCTACCTTTTCGGCCGGTTTCTCCCTTATCTCACCCTCCTCCCACACCATTATTGGGTGCTCGGGCGTTACCGTTATCTCCCTGCCGTTCGAGAACCTCAGCCGTATGAACCTGTCCGGC
>JAMOTW010000017.1 GCA_027062125.1 Thermococcus sp. | reverse complement strand
ACCTCCAAACGGCGCTCCTGCTGTCCCCGGGTCTCATAATCGGTGCCGCAGTTGGAGCCAGGCTGGTCCCGAAGCTTCATCCAAGGCGGTTTAAGATACTGTTCTCGGTTCTTCTGATACTGGTCGCGCTGAGGCTCCTCATCAGGGCACTCAAAGGTTTTTAACGTTCGGCCCCAATCTTTCCTGGTGAGAAAGATGTCGGAACTTTTCGAGAAAATCAGGGCAGAGTACGGGGTCGAGATAGAGGATGAAAACGACATGACGAACGCGTGGAAGCTCGTTGAGACCCTCAAGGACAGGGGATGGGTGGTGTACATCATCACTGCCAAGGGACGCGAGCAGGTCGATGCGTGGCACCCGAACTATGGAAGCCTGTACGCCCAGTTCGGGGAGATTCCCTACTTTAAGAGCGTAATAGAGGGCATCTGTGTTACGGCCCTCCACGTAAGGGAGCTTGAGAAGAATGGAACGCTTTGAAACGTTCGTTCCGTCGGAGTCCTCAAATAGGTTGGGCGCCTAGCCTTCATCGGTGATGCCCATGAAGGGAATGAAGGGCTTTGCACTGGCCCTGGCAGTGCTGCTGTTTGGAAGTTTGATACCGCTTGGACTGGCCGATAGCAACGGAACAGCGACCAGCGGCACCACCTACACGGGAGCAATGGACAACGGCACCAGGGAGATGGTGATAGCGGGCAACCTCGTTGAGAAGCTCCAGCGCCTTAGCAAGTTCGCCGAAGATAGGATAGAACCCATAAAGGACAAGCTGCTGCCCGAGAACTCGACGATACTAACCCACTACGAGCTCGCAGAGGACTACAGGGAAAAGGCAGTGAGTGAATACGAGGCCGGCGACTACTACAACTCGATCCTCGACAGCCTGACCGCGATGCACTACTATCGCCTGGCCCTCGAGGAGCTCAAGGAGGCCAAGGAGAAGGTTCAGGACTTCAGGGAGCGCATCAGGATGGAGACCGAGAGGCTCCGCGGGTACTTCGGGTTCGTTAAGAAGACCATAAGGCTCGCCCAGAACCAGGGGATAGACGTGAGCAACCTCACCGCACTCTATAACGAGACGAAGAAAGCATACGGAACGGTTCTCGACGATCTCAAGGCCGGCGACTACGAGAAAGCGAAGGCCGACCTCGAGACTGCGAGGGAGAAGAAGGCCCTCCTCGACGAGGAGCTGAGAAAGGTCCGCGAGGAGCTCGCCTACGCAAACGCCGACAAAATAGTCAGGGACTTCTTGATTAAGGGCGAGAGGGGAATGGAGATAGCCCAGAAGGCAATCGAGGTCGGGGAGGAGAACGGCTACAACGTGACGGAGCTCCAGGAGAGGCTCGACGCCTTCACCGAGGTCTACGACCGGGTTAAGGAGCTGGCCGACGAAGGTCAGTGGGAGGAAGCACTGGGCGTCATGCAGGAGAACAGGGAGACCATTGAGGAGTTCCACAAAGCTATCGCCTTCGTGATGAGGAAGGCTCGTGAGAGGGAGCTCGATGAAAAGCTGAAGGACGTCCGCGCTTTCCTCAGGGAGATGAACGACAGGATTCAAAAGGATAGGAAGGCGCTCCGCGAGCTCAAGAGCGAGGGCATCGACACCCGCAGGGCGGAGGTCCAGCTGAAGGTCGCATCGCAGGAGCTCAGGATAGGCGTGGGACTGCTCAGGGCTCAAAAGCCAGCACAGGCAAGGGCGCACTTTGCGATGGCGCTGGACATGGTTCACCGCGTTGACGAGTTCATACTCGCCCACTCCTGACCTTTCCTTTTTCATTGCGGAGGGATGTCAATGAAGGGGCTGAAATTGGTCGGTATCCTCCTGCTCGCACTCCTACCCGTTGCTCATCTGGTTAGCGCTTATACCGTCTCTTCCCTCGTTCTGACCGTTTACGGGGACGGCTACGTTGGGGTGAGCTACGAAATACTTCCCGATGATTACACATCTCAAATCACCCTCCCCCTGCTCGGTTCCCACTATGAGAACGTTATCGTGGAGGATGAGAACGGCAATCCGCTGAACTATCAGCTTGAGAATGGGACGCTGCTTATCTACACCGGGGACGCGGAGCTGGTGAACGTCTCCTATTACACTCCTGACCTGACCTCGAAGGAGGGCATTGTGTGGACGCTGAGCGTTTCCTCCGAGGATCCCTTCACCGTCGTGCTCCCAGAGAACGCGATAGTCGTCGACCTAAGCGACATCCCCCTCGAGATAGCCGGGAACTCGATAACCATGCCGCCCGGAAACCAGAGCATCTCCTACACCCTCGGGGGGAGAACGACGTCGGGAGGAGTGGGAGAAGTCCCGACGGATGAGTCGCGCACCATTCTCCTCGCCATCGTGGGCATAGCCCTCGCCGCGGGAGCGGTCTACTTCGGGCTGAAGAAGAAGTCCGGAAGCTTCGGCGGCAGGATGCCGACGAGGGAGGAGTTCGAGGCGAAGCTGGACAACCTCGACCTCAACGAGGAGGAGAAGCGTGCGCTGCTCTACATCTTCGATAAGGGCGGGAAGGCGAGCCAGGCCGAGGTCAGGGAGGCGATAGGTCTGCCGAAGACCACCGCATGGAGGATGTTCAAG
>JAMOTW010000016.1 GCA_027062125.1 Thermococcus sp. | reverse complement strand
ACCGCCTCGATCCTGGCCTTGGCCGAACCATGCTTTCCGGGTGAGGAAACGGTTATGTTACCGATCCTGCAGGGCTCGCCGTCGATGAGGATGTACCTTCCCGGCTTGAGCTTGCTAACCTGAACCTTGGTCTTGTCTCCCATTTTTCAGACCTCCCATAAGCGTTCTAAAACCGATTGGGAAGGGTCTTTAAAAAATTTTTGAAAATGGAAAAGTTCAGCGGCGGGACTTCAGGAGCATGCCGTTCATAAAGGTCGGCACAAAGAGTACAATTCCAAGCAACGCGCCTATCTTGACGGCGGTTGAAGGGGCAGTGAGGCTGTAGTAGAGGGTAACCAGTCCCGTGGCGATGAGCAGGAGGATTATCCCTGCTATCATCGCCTTGTTGTGTGCCAGTTCCGAGGAGAGGAGCGGGTAGGCTTCCACAGCCGCCACTAGGGCTCCAACGGCGAAGGGAACGACGACGAACATCGTCCTTATATCGGCGATTATCATTGCACCCGCTATGACCATTCCCACCAGTGCCACGAAACCTAGGCTCTGACCCCTGCCGAACTGCATGACCTCCGAGAGTATCTGGCTGCCCATCTCGATGAGGACTATTATCGTCGTGAGGCCAGCCAGATAGAGCGACAGCATGAGGAGCGCTATTAGGCTCGTATCGTTTGGAACGTTGCCCTTGAGTATCTCGGGGATGGAGTAGAAGACCTCGATTGAGTCCATGGGGCTCTTCTCGCTGTTGGTGGCGTAGTCCTTGAGGTCGTTGAACTTCATGAAGAGCTTCATCGACTCTTCGGCCGGGATGTTGGGGTTCTGATAGGCCTTCTGGAAACCCTCATAGGCCGCACCGAGGGAGTAGGCGACGGTGAAAGCGGCGGCAAAGCTGAGGATTATCTGGAGTACGACAACCCCCGCGAGAACCTTCCTGAGGTCGAGCTCCTCGGGGGTGAAGCTGCCTATGACGTAGTAAACCCCTGCACCGAGGCCGAGGGAGATGAAGGTCGAGACAACCAGATAGAGGACCCCCTTGGCCGTCAGTGGCAGGTCGAAGGAGGTTATCGAGGAGACGGCGTTCTCCATGTACTGGACCGCCTGGGAGGACGTAACGCTGCTGACGGCCTGTCCCCTGATGAGGAACGCGGCAGAGATGGCGAAGAGGACGAAGAGTATCGACACGACCGAGATGAACTCGAGGGTTTTGCCCTTCGCAAGCATCAGGAGAACTACCGCCAGGAGGATGGTTCCGACCACGAAGGCTGGAATGTATTTAGACCCCACACCGGCAATGAAGACGAGGCTGTAGGCGGAGTAGTAGGTGGTGATGCCGAGCATTATCATGAGGAACATCAGCAGGGTGAACATGAGCGCCGGGGTTCTTGCTATCTTGAAGAAGAGCTCGTAGATGAGGTAGCGCGTTTTCTTCGTGCTCTCGGCCTCGCTGTATATCAGGAACATCGCTATCAGAATCGGGACGAGCGATATCAGGAAGCCCTTCAGCCCGAAGGTTATGTAGTACTTCGGCAGAACCAGGAAGTTCCATATTCCGAGTATGTAGCCCGTTATCAAGAACGCCATGAGGAAGCTTATTTTTCGCATGGATTGGCACCCCCAGTGGTTCTCGTGGCGTTGGTTTAAACTGCCAGAAAAATTAAAGATTGACGAAATATAAAAACATTGTGTATCTCCTTCGCTTTTTTCAAGGAACCCAATGCTCAAAGTTGATGATTATTTCGTTCACAACTGTCCACGCCATCAACGGGCCTTTGTAAATGCTTATTTTCTCCCATGGTATTTCACTTCTGAAATCCCCGTGTGGGAACCCGCCGACCACGACGAGGGGGTTCTCGAGGGAGGCGAGCCTCTTGCCGAGCTCGGCCGGCTTTGTCAGCGTCCCTTCCTCGTGCATTACGAAAACCCCGTCCGGGCCTATCTCCTCGACGAGCTCCTTCAGGGATTTCTCTTCCATCCTGAGCAGCTCGAGGTCCCTTGGGACGACGCGGTTCTTGAAGAGGCTCTCCATGAGGCCCACGAAGCGGTTGTAGTTTCTCGGAATCCTGGTCTCGGGCTTGATGTATATCACCTCGTCGTTCCTCGTGTGAACGTAGACCCTCAGGAGGCCTTCCTTGTTGGCTATGCTCTCCAGCGCGTTGAGCAGGCAGATGTGGGTTATGTCAGGTCTTCCGCGCCTCTCTCCGTCGGACAGCTTCTTGAGCGCCGCGTGGTGGTAGGTGCTGTCGAGTAGCACCTCCTCCGGTCTCTTGCCCCTCCTCTTCGCGTAGTTGACGACGGCCGGATGGTCCCTTATGGACTCCGGGACGGGCTCGAGCTCCGCATCAGCTATCACCAGGTGGAGCATTCTCCCACCTCTCCAGCTTTATCCCCCTGTCGGCAAGCTCTCCGCTTATCCTCGTGAACGTGTCAATGCGCATGCCCAGTATCTCCGGCGGAATTACCCCGTAGATGCAGCTCTGCTCGGCAACGAGCCTCGCCACTATCGCCGCCGTGAAGCCCGTAACGCGCGCCATCGAGGTGAAGCCCTCTTTCTCCTCGTCGTACAGGAGGTAGCCTATCTCCCTGGGCTCCCCGTTGATGGTCCCCCTTCCGAAGACCTGCATTATCGAGAAGTCCGGGCTCTCGTAGGTCATGAGCGGGGCTATGACCTCGAGCGTCTTATCAACGTGCTCCGGCCTGAAGAAGCCGAGCTCCCTCAAAACCCTCATCTTCTCCAGGTGTCCCGGCCAGCGGAGCGTCCACTCCTCCAGCTTTTCCGCCCTAACGCTCTCCAGGAGACTCCTCAGGCCATCGCTCACGAAGGCCTCGAACTCGAAGTCTCCCACGGTTACCCTCTCAATCCTCTCGAAGGGGTCAACGGCCTTAACCTCCCCGTTCCTTATCACCCTCGCGGGCCTTGTGTACTCTTCAATAAGGTCTTTAGGTGACCATGTAATTCTGTAATAGAGTGGCGGCCTTGGCTCCTTAGGGAGACCTCCTACGTAGATGTAGCCCTCCCGGAGTTCATCCATCTCCTGCCATACCCTGCCCATGAGCATGTGGCTTAATCCCGGGGCAAAGCCTGCATCGAAGATAACGGTAACCTGCGCCTTCTCCGCCTCATCCCTCAGCTCCAGGGGGTTCTCCGGCATGAAAGAGACATCAACCATGTCGGTTCCGGCCTTTATCGCCGCCCTGACCGCACGGTAGCCAAATCTGCCGGGCAACGCCCCGATGACCAGCTCGAAGCCTCTCATGACCTCAACGAGTTCATCGAAGTTGGATGCATCAACCCTCAGCGGCGTGGCAAAGTCAGAAACGGCCTTCAGCCTCTCCCCGCTGATGTCGCCGACGTGAACCTCGAACTCGTCCCTCAAATCCCAGGCTATGGCCCTTCCAACGTTTCCAGCACCGAGAACGAGAACCTTCATCTCGAACACCAAAACAAGTTAGGGTGGGACTTAATAAGGTTTGCACGGTACTATGCCAGGTAAAAGCTTTTAAGTTCTCCGGGTAGTACTGCGGGGGTTGGAATGAAAGGGAAACCCGCGATGATTTTGCTCCTGCTCGTGGCCCTCATGGTTGTCCCGGCGGTTAAAGCCGATGATTTGGGCGTGACCCTGAACTGCTCCGCCTTCAACGTCACGGTTAATTACGGCCAGTTTCTCGGTCCTCACCCCGAGGCGGAGGCCGTTTGCTCCGGCCGCCTGGTGCCGCTCACGAACGTTACCCTGTCGGGAACCAGCTGGTCGTACCTGGACGTGACCGAACCCCTCCAGCACGCCCACTGGAGCAATATGAACGCCTCCTTCTCTTCCGGCACCCTGCTGGTTGTGGGGAAGGTATACACGGGCGTGGACCTCCTGGAGTTGCTCAGGTGGGCGCTCGATGGCGGGAATCCTGTTGGCCTTTCGGCAGAGTTTCACACCTGGGGTGAAGTCCCCGTTCAGGGCCACAACGGGACGTCGAGCGTTCTCCTCGAGGGCCACTGGGAGGGCACGGTACCGCTCAGGGTGGACTGGTCCAGGATGATTTCCCTGGTCCTTTTCCAGGCCGTTCTTCTGATTAACGCGGCAATCGGCACCGTTGCCGGCGTGAAAATCGGGAACGAGCGCCTGGCGGGGTTATCCCTCTCCGCAGGATTTCTCACCGGGTACCTGGCCTATTTCCTCTCCCACTTTGGCATCGACACCCAGCTGGGTTTTTTCATCGTCCTGGAGGTTTCCCTGCTCGTGATATGGCTCTCCGTGATAACCGGGAGATCGCAGGCCTCGAAGAGAAGGGAACAGGTGGGTAAGCTGACGGTCGCGCTCTCCCTCGGTGGCCTGGCGTTCATCTTCCTCTGGGCGGCCTTTACTGGCAACGGTCCCTTTGCGGTCGGGACGCTTCTGCTGATGCTCCCGGTGATGGCTTACCTGTTCCGCTTCATCTCGCGGACACTGTTCGAGGCCGATGCCAGGGGAGAACTCGAAAAAATCAACCCCATACCCCTGGGCCTGCTCCTCCTCATGCCCTACCTTCCCCAGGTTCTCATATGGGGAGGGATTCTCGAGTCCTCCAGGCTCACCCTCGTGGCCACCGCCGTGTTCCTGGGGAGCGTCTTCATCGGGCTGACGGCCAGTTGGCTCCTCAGAGACGCCTCTCATGCCCGGGGAAGGTATATATAGTCCCTGCACCTACATGTTACAATGCCCTTTAAACTCCCAATATTCCGTAAGAAGGTTCTGGAGCTGCTGTCCTCCAGCGACGAGACCAAGGTGATGCACGTAAGTGATACCCCGGAGAGCTCCTACCGCTTCATCGACGGGTTAATCGACAGAATAAAGCCCGATTACATAATCCACACCGGTGACCTTGCCGACAATATTAAGCTGGAGCGCAAACCTGAGCTTAAGCCCCTCTATGAGGGGGCTCTGAGGAAGCTGGCGCGCGTTCTTAAGGGTTCGGGGGCAACTCTTTACGTCGTCCCGGGCAATGAGGACGACCCTGAACTGGTGAAGGAGTTCTTCGATGATGCCGTCGTTGCCCCTGGTTCGGTGGTCGAGATAGAGGGAGTGAAGTTCGCCCTTGGTCATACATGGAGGGACGTGGTAAATCTCGACGCGGATTTCAGGCTCTACGGCCACAACTTCAAGCTGATTGATAGGGGACTGAACGGGGTCCTCGGCGTCAACTTCGTCCTCCTGCCGAGCAAGCAGACCTACCGCGTGAAGTATCCGGGGGGAACGGATTTCAATAGGGGTTACAAGATGTGGAGGGGTCTCTGATGAAAGTTATCCGGTTTGGGCCTTCGTTACTGTTTCTGCGCACATCCCAGGGCGAGGCCGTTAGGGAGGCGGTCTCTAGAACCTTCGGGGTCAGCGAGACGAGCACCGACGAGGCGATAAAGAACAGCAACGAGTTTGAAACGGTGCTCTTCGTCACCGAGGAGTGGGCCAAGAAAACGCTGCCTCCAGAGAGGGGCTTCCTGATCCACGACAGTGCCAAGGCGGTTCTGGCCCGCATAATCAACGAGGGCATCCCCGTGGAGAAGGTCCACGTGGAGAGCACCCTCATACTGCTCAGGGTGCCCGCCAACGTTGAAGAGACCCTGAAACTCGTGGCTGAGAAGTACGGCGGGGAAGTGATGACAATAAGGGACGCCTTTGACGAGGGCGAGGCTGGGGACACGATAATAGGCGTTACCAAGAAGAAGCTCAACTCCCCTATAGGCCCGGAGGACATTGAGGGAGCCGTCCTCATCAGGCGGCATTTCCTCGACGTTTATAGGGAGCTCAGCATCGACGTTCCCGTCCTTCTGCTGAGGCTGATGCCAGAGTGGAACGAGATTACGATTAAAATCTACGACACAAACAAGCGCTACGAGGAGAACATAGAGCGCCTCATGATGGTGATTGAGGACCTTGACATTGGCTTTATCGTCGGCGAGGGCTGGGACTGGGATTACCCGAGACCCTTCATGCGCGTTCCGGTGTACAAGCTCAAGCTCCTGACGTGGGAGAAACCAGAACGCGTCAAGTTCCTGCTGAAGGGCATCGAGTACCACGGCTACAAGCGCCTCTGCGACATAGACGTTTTCGTCGAGGGGAAGAAGATTCACTGGACCTCCCTCGGAAAGTACGACTCGAAGTTCGAGCTGGCCAAGGCCGCGCGGGAGGAGCTGGAGAAGAATCTCAGCGAGGACGTCATTGAAAGGCTGAGGGAGCTCGACAAGAAGCTCGCGCCGGACTCGGAGGACTGAATCTGGGGTGCTCAGAGTTTCTTAATCTTCGCAACGAAGAAGCCGCTCGTCCCGTGCCTGTCGGGGTAAAAGCGCCTCGCCTTCTTTATTTCCTCGCTCAGCTTGATTCCGAAGGGGCTCGTTAAAGCGGGCTCGCCGTAGCGGAGAGGGAGCAGTTCAACGTCGAAGTTTTCAAGAACCCACTGGATAACGAACTCGTTCTCCTCAGGCTCGAGGGAGCAGGTGGAGTAAACCAGAACCCCTCCAGGCTTCAGAACCTCGAGGGCCTTTTCGATGAGCTTCATCTGGAGGTTCTGGCAGAACTTTACATCCTCCATCGTGCGGTTGGCCTTCCTCTCGGGGTTCTTGTGTATCGTTCCGGAGCCTGTGCACGGCGCGTCGAGGAGGATTCTATCGAACTCGACCCCGAGTTCTTCGATGTGGAGCGATGAGCTGTGGATTAGGACGGTGTTGGTAACCCCGAGGCGCGATAGGTTGAGCCGGGTTTCTTTCAAGCGTTCCTCCCCGACGTCGAAGGCATAGATGATGCCCCCGTTCTCCATCAGCTGGGCGAGGTAGCTGGTCTTTCCGCCCGGTGCCGCCGCTATGTCTGCAACGGTTTCGCCGGGCCTCGGTTCGAGAGCCACCGGGGGATACATCGAACTGGCCTCCTGGATGTAGAGGAGACCGCTCAGGTATTCCGGCGTGGAGGTTATCGAGAATGGCTCCCTCGTCAGGCAGAAGCCCTCCCTCGCCCAGGGGACTCGTTTAAACTGGAAGCCCTTCTTGTTGAGGAGCTTGGTGAGCCTGGGAACCTCTATTCTGAGCGTGTTTACGCGGAAGCACCTCGGCAGGGGCCCCTCCATGGCCTCGGCTATAGCTAATGCCCTCTCGCCCCAGAGTTCGTAATACCTCTCCGCGAATGTCTTGGAGTAGCCGAGGGAAAACAACCTTTCGAGCATGGTGGGGAGTTGGAGGAGGGGTTTAAAAGGTTCTTCGTTTGTGAAACCCGACTTTCACAGACAGCACCTTTTATGAAAGTGCACTTTCATAGATTGCACAGTTTATGAAAGTTCGCTTTCATAAAAGGTAGAAGACATTAAAATCTCAAGAAGGTTACCGGCCGGAAAGGCTCTTCAGCAGCTCCCCGGCTTTTTCAAGTCCCCCTTCTCAAGTGCCCGGATGACGAGGCAGTAGAGCCCACTAGTTCAAGGTTCTCACCAGGATTTTCCGAGAGCCTCTCGAGCTCGAGGCTTTTGATGGTGTTCTGAGCGGCGCAATGGTTCTATTTAAGGTTCCTGCGTTCAAATTGTGGACAGTTTTCCGAAATCTTCCAGGTCCCAGACGAGGTAGCCCTCTTCCCTCATCTCCTCTTTGCCCTTTACTCCCCTTGCCACCAGCCCATAAGCCTTTTCCCAGCCTTCCAGTCCAACAAGCCCGCCCTTCCTTTCCAAGTCCTTGAGAATTCCCCTCGCCTCTCTCTCGCTAAGGTTTTTCCACTTCACTTCGATGAACAGAACCCTCTTTTCCCGCTCGTTCAACGCAACCAAATCGATTTCCTCTCCCTTGTGCCACCACCTTCCAATTCTTGTGAACCTGAAGGGTATCTTTCCAGCCCTGTTAAGCTCAACCAGGAACTGCCTCGCTATCTCCTCGAAAACGAAGCCAAGGTATTCATTAAACTTGGGTTTGATGCCCCCAACAACGTCAAAGCCCATCTCGATCTCGCTTTTCCTCGGATAGACGAAGCGGAACCAGAAGTTGAAGAGCTTGTCGTTTATTTTGTAGATGCTCCTCCCTCTTCCCACGATGGGCTTCTCTTCCTCTATGTATCCCATCTCCCCAAGGACGTTGAGGTACTTGCCGAGCGAGTTAACATCAACCTTAGCTTTGTCAGCTATCTGGCCGAAGCGGTTGTAGCCGAGCGCTATCGCCCTTAGGATGGAGAAGTACCTCGAAACATCCCTCAGCTCCTGTTTGAGCAGGTATTTGGGTTCATCGTAGTATTTCGCACCCCTCGACAGCAGAAGAACTCTTAGATTGTCCCAGAAGTCAAGCTCTGGGTTGTAATCAGCCCAGTACTGTGGGACTCCTCCAAAGACTGAATAGACGTAGACGGCCTCCTCGGTGCTTAGGGGGTGGAACTTTCTTACGTTGAAAAAGCCCATTTCCTCAACTTTCCATGCCCCTGTTCTCCTTCCGTAGATGGGAGACTTTGCCGAGAGGATGCCCTCCATGAACGAAATCAGCGAGCCGCAGAGGATCAGCATTATTTTTGTCTTCGAGAGATGCATATCCCAGTACTTTTGAAGGACGCTGAGAAAGTCCCTGTGGGCTTTCGCTATGTACTGAACCTCATCTATCACCACGACGAGCCTTTCAGAGCTTTTTCCTGCAAGATACGTGAAGAACGCCCTCCAGTTCTGAAGTGGATTCTCCCTCAGGAAAGGATCGTTGAAGTAATCGGCGAGTCTCTCGGAAAAATCCTCAAGGATGGTCTCGCTCTCCTCGGCGAGCAGATAGACCCCATCAACTTCGGAAAGGAACTTCTGAAGGAGGTACGTCTTGCCTATCCTCCTCCGTCCGTAGAGGATTATCAGCTCGGGCCTTTCAGAGTGATACCTTTCACGCAGGAACTCCAGCTCCTGCTCGCGGTCAATAAACTTACTCACGAGTATCATACTTTAAAGTAAGTTTCTTTGTTTATAAGCATTTCTTCGCTGAACTTCAAAATCAGGAAAATAGAGGAGAATCAGACCTTTATCCCGCCCATGACGAGGGCCATCACGGCCTTCTGAGCGTGGAGCCTGTTCTCGGCCTCGTCGAAGACGACGCTGTTCGGGGAGTCGACGACGTCGTCGGTGACCTCCTCGCCGCGGTGGGCCGGGAGGCAGTGCATGAAGATGTAGTCGGGCTTGGCGTGCTTGACGAGCTCCTTGTTGACCTGGAACGGCTGGAATATCTTCCTTCTCTCCTCGGCCTCGGCCTCCTGCCCCATGCTTGCCCAGACGTCGGTGTAGATGACGTCGGCGTCCTTGACGGCCTTGATCGGGTCGTGGAGGAGCTCGAATGAACCGCCGCTTTCGGCCGCGTTCCCCTCCGCCCACTTGATGACACGCTTGTCCGGCTCGTAGCCTTCCGGCGTGGCGACGACAACGTTGGCACCGAGCTTGGTTCCGGCTATCATGAGGGAGTGGGCGACGTTGTTTCCGTCACCAACGTAGACGATTTTAAGCCCCTGAATCCTGCCCTTCTTCTCGAGTATGGTCTGGTAGTCAGCTAAAGCCTGGCACGGGTGGGAGAAGTCGCTCAGACCGTTGATGACCGGGACGCTCGCGTACTTGGCGAGGTCCTCGACGTCCTTGTGGGCATAAACGCGGGCCATTATTCCGTCCACGTACCTGCTGAGGACGCGCGCGGTGTCGGCTATGGTCTCACCGCGCCTGAGCTGCAGGTCCTGGGCGTTGAGGTAGAGGCCGTAGCCGCCGAGCTGGTAGATTCCGACCTCGAAGGAAATCCTCGTCCTGGTCGAGGGCTTCTGGAAGATCATGGCGAGCGTTTTGCCCTCGAGAACGCGGTGGGGCTTTCCTATCTTGTTCCATATCTTCATCATCTCGGCGGTCTTGAGAACAGTCTCAAGCTCCTCCCTCGTGAAGTCCTGAAGGCAGAGAACATCCCTTCCTGCGAGGCTAACCACCATGTGCATCACCGTCTAAAGCTGGGGCCCGGTTTTAATAACCCTTTCGTCGGATAAACCTGCTCCCGGCTGAAATCTTTTGAGCATCAGCGTTCTTGAACTTTCCAAACGTAATGGGCATTGATGGATAGTTTTTTTCCATTGGTACCTTTCCGAGGGAGATGTGTTCAAATCATCATAGCCGCGTTCTTGAGATAGTGGCGTTCTTCTCCTTGCCCGACGAACTCAAGAGGCCTGGGGAAAAGAGGTGCCTGTTATCTGATCCCATTCTTTTTATTGGTGATCTGGACCGCTTTATGTAGAAATTTGAAACTATACTGGCTTTTTAGAAGTTTTTCCAGTCCCAGTAAACCTAATAAACTTCGAGCTCTTTTTCCTCCGGTGGCATGAATGGGGGATGGAATCAAGGTAAAGCTTGTCAATTATACGAAAAAACCTCTCGAAACTGTCACTTGGGCGGCGCTCATAAGCTACTGGGACGAGTGGGAAACTGGGGCATTCGAGAGGATGGGTGAGAAGGACGTCGAGATGCACCTTCCGAGGGTGCTCGGCTACGGCCACGAGTCGATTCTGGAGCACGCGACGCTAACCTTCGCGATAGAGGGCTGTTCCCGCGTGTGTAGTCACCAGATCGTCCGTCACAGGCTCGCGAGCTACACCCAGCAGAGCCAGAGGTATCAGTTCGTTTCTTCCGCGAACCTAAAGGAGTACAAACTGCCCGAGCCCTCCGGAGAGAAGAGAAACCCGCACTGTAAGCTCAGCATAAACCAAGAAGAGGAGATAGTTAAATGGTACCTTGAAGATGGTCTCTCGTCGTGGCAAATAGCGAAGATAGCAGGGCTTCACCCCACTTCGGTTCTCTCGATACTCAGGGCGCATGGTGTCACTCCGCGAAAAGCGGGAGAAGCTTACAATGGAAGGTTTGTGAATGAGGATTTCTTCGAGAACATTAATGAGCCGGACAAGGCTTACATCCTCGGTTTCATAATGGCCGATGGCAGCATCAATGAGTCAAGGAACGCCCTTATAATTGACCAGAAAAACCTCGAAAAAACCCTTTTAACAGAAATAGTAGAGCGTATTGGGCGGGGGATAAAAGCAAGAGCTCAGAAGGGCAGGAACACGGTCCGGATATGGGTTGGAAACAAAAAGCTAATCAAAGACCTTAAGAAGTGGGGGGTTTCTGAAAGAAAGGCTAAAACCCTAAGTTTTGAGAGGGTGATTAAAGGGGTATCCAAAAACCTCTGGCCCCATTTTCTCAGGGGCTACCTTGACGGAGATGGCTACATCAAAGTGGTCTTTAGAGATGGCACTTTTCAAAGGGCAGAGGTAACGTTCGTTAGCTCAAGTAAAAAAGCCCTCGAGGACACGATGTTCATGCTGTCCGAACTGGGGCTTCCGGAAGGTGCACTAAAATACTATGAAAACCAAGAAATTGGGTACCTTCGCTACACCAAGGGCAGGGGTTCCGAAAATCTGCTAAGACTTCTCTACAGAGATGCCGATCCATTCCTGACAAGGAGGGCCAACCTACTCAAGGCTCTTGCCGTTGTCCCCGAGCTCAGGGAGAGAATTCAGAACACCATAAGGAAGAGGCTTGCGGAGTACGAGTTTACCATACCTGAAAGCGTTTTGGAGGATCCGTTTTTGGCATACCGGTGGTACGACCTTATGCGGGACGCCAGGGAGCTCTACGTTAAGTCCGTTCAGGCAGGGGTTCCAAAGGAGGACGCGCGCTTCATCCTGCCCCAGGCGGTGAGAACAAAAATTGTCGTAACGATGAACCTCCGCGAGCTCAAGCACTTCCTCGGCCTGAGGGCGTGCGAGAGGGCCCAGTGGGAGATAAGGGAAGTCGCGTGGAAGATGCTGGAGGAGATAGCAAAGAACGAGGAGTTGAGACCTGTTATAAAGTGGGCGAAGCTCGGGCCGCGTTGCGTCCAGCTCGGCTACTGTCCGGAGGGCGAGCTGATGCCGCCCGGGTGCTGGAAGAGGACGCGGGAGAAGTGGAGGTCCCTCGCCGAGTTCTAAACCAACGGTTTAAGAAACTCTTTTTTGAGGTTTCTTTCTCCCAAAATCTGGGTGAGTAATCGTGAAAACGAAGAGCTGGGAGGTTCCAATCTCGCACCCGTGGGAGAGCCTTCAGGTGGTCCTCAGCGAGCCGGAGAAGACCCTTCCGTTCTTCCCCTACTTCGAGAGCATAGAGGGTGACCGGGTTCGCTTCAAAGTCCCGAGGTTCATCTTCAACTTCGGCTACGAGTTCAGGCTCACCGTCGGGTTCCAGGAGAGGAAGGCCGTCTATACATTCACGGGGGACAGGGGTATACTGACCATAACCTTTGAGATGTCGGGGGAAAGACTCCACGTCACCGCGAGCTGGGCCGGCTTCGGCGAGGCACTCATGGGCAAACCCCTCGAGAACTTCTCCAGGGGAATAGCGGAGGCCATAAAGGACTTCTGCGATGCCCAGGCCAGCTGCCCGGTCGCCAGGCTGACCGGTTCGGAGGGCGTTGTTGAGCAAATTACCCCCGAGACCGCACCGGCCCTGATAAAGCGTATATCGTGGGAGCTCAAGGGCAAGGATTTCGTGGTTGAAGGGACCGCTGAGGACGGGACGAGCCTCTCGGCCACCGTCAGGGATGGAAAACTGGTCAGGCTCGACGGCAGGGACCCATCCGGGAAGAGAAGCACGATAGAGGCCGACGTCCCGGTGCTGGAGCTCGGGAGTGACCTCTTCGAGGGGCTCCCGCTGGAGA
>JAMOTW010000015.1 GCA_027062125.1 Thermococcus sp. | reverse complement strand
TAGGCGACCCTCGGGTTTTTCTTTAATTCCTCAGTTATGTTTTTCCATAATGCAACAACTCTAGTCACGGCATCGGGGGAAAGCTCGTCGAGGTCTCCGAGGTCGTGCTCCGGTGTTTCGACGATAACACTGCACTGGCCGAGCGCCCGTGCCCTCCTGTAGAAGTCATCCCCCTCTGGCCGGGGGGCATCGAAGGACAGCATGGGAAACCTGTTCGGGAGGAGGAGAACCTCCCAGCCGTAACCGGTTTCCTCGTTTCCGGGACAGAAGGGGCAGAAGTTCCTCGGCCTCCAGGGGCGTTTTCTCCTCACCGCCGAGACCATGACCCACTGACCGGTCAGGGGATTGTATCTCAGCTCCCGCATCTCCACCACTAACTTGGATTGACGGAGGAACATAAAAGCTTGGCGAAGGCTTTAAATCCCCCGCCCCAACTGGGAGTGAGGGATAGGGGTGGAGAGGGAGATAATCGAGCTCTTCAAAAGGCACCTCAAGCTCCAGGGCGACCTGCCGCTGGGGGACGATGCAGGCGCGATCCGACTCGGTGACGAATGGGTGGTCGCCACCAACGATATGCTCGTGAGAAAAACGGACGTGCCTGATATAATGACGCCCGAGCAGGTTGGGTTTAAGGCCGTTACCATGAACGTGAGCGACGTCGCGGCTATGGGAGCGAGACCGGTGGGGTTTCTCTTCTCACTGGGCGTTCCGCGGGATATTGACATGGATTACCTCGAGGGAGTTGCGGAGGGGATAAGCAATGCCCTCAAGTTCTACGGGGTTCCCGTTCTCAGTGCCGACACTAACGAGGCGGACGATTTGATAATAGACGGAATCGCCCTTGGAAGGACGAAGAGACTCCTCACCCGGAGCGGAGCGAGGCCGGGGGACCTGGTCTGTATCACGGGAGACGTTGGAAGGGCCTTAGCGGGGTACCTTGTGTGGAGACACGGTCTCGAAGTGCCAGAAGACACCAAAAGGACGCTCTACGAAAAGTTTCTTGAACCAAAGGCCAGGACAATGGAAGGGGCCGTACTGAGCGACTACGCCAGCGCCGCAATAGACATCAGCGATGGTTTGAGCAAAGAGTTGCATCTGATATCGAAGATGAGCGGCGTGGGAATCGAAATCGATGGGGAGAAATTGCCCATAAGAGAGGAAGTCCTCGAAGTGACCAAAATCCTTAAAAAAGACCCCCTGGAGATTGCCCTCGCCAGCGGGGAGGAGTTCGAGCTGATTTTCACCATACATGAAAGCCTGATGGACGAATGTCCCGTGCGGTGCACCGCCATTGGAAGGGTTCTCGAAGGAGCCGGGGTTTACATTACCATCGATGGAAAAAGACAGGAGATGCCCGTTCTGGGCTGGGAACACCTTAACAGGGGAGTAAAAGGGACGTATAGAGAGATGTTCCGATAACGTTTTAAAATCCTAGGCAGACTTAGGGCTAGGTTATGACTATGCTGGAGAGCCTTGCCACATCAACACAGCAGTATTTTTCAGTGGTCGTTAGCGCGTCCCTCAAGTACCTCATCTTAGCCTTCCTCACGTACTACGTGAGCGTCGTTCTCTACGGCATCCGCTGGAAGCTCGTTCTGAGGGGCGTTGGGAGGGATGCGCCGCTCAAGGAGCTCGTGAAGGCAATACTGGCCTCGATATTCATGAACAACGTGACACCCCTGAGCAGGAACGGCGGCGAACTCCTCAGGATGGCGTGGGTATCAAAGAGGGCCAACATACCCGCAGGAGTCTCCGCCGTGAGCATAGTCTACGAGAGGATTCTCGAGACCATCCCGGTCTTCGTGCTCTTCCTCGTGGGGATGAGCTACTTCTCATCCAGCGAGCCCCTGCCCTTCGTTCTCGCGGGGATAGCGGGAATACTGCTGATATGGATCAAGTGGGACGCCTTCGTGAGGCTCTCGCTCCGCGTCTTCCGAACCCCAGTGACGGATGACGAGATGAGAAAGATAACCGCACTCCGTGGCATGCACAGCCTCAACCTGGCTGCGGTCCTGCTCAGCTCCACAGTCTGGCTCCTCGACGTCGTCAGGCTGAAGCTCATAGCCCTCGCCTTTGGTCTCAACCTAGCGTGGAGCTTCATAGCGGTGATTTCAATAGCGAACCTCCTCTTCGGCCTCGTCGCCTTCACCCCGGGAGGGGTGGGCATAATCGAGGGCGGCTTGGTGGGAACACTCACCTACTTCGGAATCCCCATGGCGCTCGCGGTTTCGATAACCCTCTTGGAGCGCTTTGTCTCGTACGTCGCCAGCAGTCTAGTGGGACTAGCGGTTCTCCTGACGTCCGGAGGGGTTGAAATATGGAAAGCCTTAAAATCGCAATAGCAAGCGACTGGTTCTACCCGAAGATAGGGGGAATAGAATCACACATCGATGAACTCGCCCGCAACCTCGTTCTCATGGGGCACGAGCCCTACGTCCTGACCCACGACTACAGGTACATGAAGCCGTACATTGACAGTTTCCCGTACCCAGTTCTCAGGTTCCCCGGAACGTTCTACTTCAAAAATTATCACTCCAGTATAGGAGCCTCTCAGTTATGGAGGATAAACGAGTTCTATAAAAAGACAGGATTCGACATAACCCACGTTCACAGCATATACTCGCCCCTGGCCGTT
>JAMOTW010000014.1 GCA_027062125.1 Thermococcus sp. | reverse complement strand
CAGGTCCGGGAAAACCCACGAAGGGGACCTCACTCACCCTCGCCAGCTTAATTGTCTTCTCCACGAAGTCCTCGAGGGTTTTCCTATCGTGGTTCAGGCCGGTAATGTAGGAGAAGCCCAGTCTGCCCCTGTACCCTATCCTGAGGCCCACCCCGGAGTAGAACTTCCTCTGGGAGCGCTCGACTTTCTCACGCTCTATCTTGAAGGAGCCTCCCCTGCCCCTCTCCCAGTAGACCTCCCATTCAACGTTCTTTCCCTCGAGTATCGCGACCAGCTCGTCTATCATCTGCCCACCCGGGGTAACTTCCGGGGGGAGCTTAAAAGGTATTCGACTCACCGCCCTACCATCGTCTCGTAGAGCTCGAGGAGCCGCCTGTAAGCCTCCTCCTTTATCCTCGCCAGCCTTCCGAACAGCTCCGCCATCTCCTCGTCGCCCGCCATCCTCTGGAGCTTTCTATAAACGTCCCTGCCTATGGCCTCGGACAGGAGGGCTATGGCGAGGGCCTTCTCGACGTCCTCCACCTCCATCATCTCGCTGCACACCGGGAGGGTGTCCAATGGGGGAGCGTTGAACTTCAGGGGCTCCATATTGGGATACAGCCTCTTGAAGAGCTCCCTTATCTGAGCCGCGTGCTTTCTCCTCTCCTTGGCGAGGTGCTTGAACTCGTCCACCAGTATACCCTCGACGCGACCGGCTAACCACTCGTAGCTCTCTGCCCCACACTCCTCATTGCATATCGCGTAGCTGAGAAGCTCGTAGCCGTTGAGGTTCCTCAGGAGGGTCTCAACATCTTGAATAATATCAACATCTATCGCCATCTTTACCACCGAATATTAAGTTAAACTTTGGTGTATATACACTTTTGCCTCGAAGACTTCAACCTGGGTTGAAGCTGTGGGAAGTGTTAAGTGCCCCCCGGGGAACTAAGAACGGTGAGGTTATGAGGCGGGAAGCCCCGATTACCCTGATGATCGCCCTACTACTGCTTCTGGCGAGCGGATGCATCGGCGGCCCCAACGGGGGCACCACCACAGAACCGCAGGCTATCCACCCCGGCTACGGCGAGTTCAACGCCGGCAACGTTCTCATTGGAGACGGGGAGGTCATAAGGGGCCACTACGGCCTGGTGGTACCTGTGAACAGAACCGTCACCCTCAAAGGGATCGTTTTTGCAAGGGAGTACCGGGTCTCGTCCGGAAACGGGAGCGGCACCACAGGCTACTACCTCGGAAAAGTGGAGCTCAAAGCCTATCTCGGCGATGCCGTTGTTTCCCATGCGTGGAGCGGCCTGGAGCCGAGACTGGAACCGGTTTCCGAGCTGAAGGTTAAAGTAACGCCGGAAAGGGTTGAAGTGGAACCCGAGAAGAACGGGACCTTCGAGGTGAGGATTGACGCCTCGGGGGCAACCCCGGGGAAGACGTACTACCTCTACATCGTCGCCTTCGGGAAGGAGGGCTGGAAGGGGTGGGCGGTCGTCGAGGTAATAACTGAAGAAAGCGCCGTAACAGGAGAAGAGGGAAGCGGCTAACGCATGCCCCCCACCAACGCCCTCGTGAGGACGTGAGGCCCCCCATCGTCCACCGGGACGACCTGCCCCTTGCCGCAGTAGCCTGGGAACTCGATTCTGGTGTCGTCCCCAATCGCCCTGATGTTCTTGAGCACGTCCAGGATCTTCCCGGAGAGGGCCACATCCCTCACCTGGGCCTTTATCTCGCCGTTCTCGATGATGTAGCCCTCCTTAGCCCCGAACGTGAACGTTCCTCCAGCGGTGTCGACCTGGCCGCCCTTGTCCCCAATCATGTAGAGGCCGTTCTTGACCTCCCCGAGCATCTCCTCGAAGGACCAGTCGCCGGGCTCGACGTAGGTGTTGCCCATCCTCACCAGGGGCTGGTAGGCGTAGCCCTGGGCCCTTCCGTGGCCGTTCGGTTCGAGGCCGAGCAGGGCGCTCGTCTCGCGGTCGTTCAGGTAGTTCACCAGGATTCCGTCCTTTATCAGCTCGACGCGCTTTGCCTTAATTCCCTCGTCGTCGTAGACGTAGGAGCCGAACTTGCCCGGCAGGGTTGGGTCGTCCACCACGGTGAGGTCATCCACCGCTATCCTCTCGCCGAGCTTTCCGGCTAAGATGCTGTCGCCGTTCTTCACTGAATCGGCCTCGACCGCGTGGCCCAGGGCCTCGTGGATGAAGACACCCGTGAGCTCGGGGTCTATCACCACGTCGAACGTCCCGGAGGGAGGGGCCTGGGCGCGGAGGAGCGAGAGTGCCTTTTCCTTCACGAACTCGGCCCAGTGAGGGAGGTCTATCCCCTCAACCAGCTCCCAGCCGGTGGTTCCACCGAAGCTCTTCCAGTAGGTCTGCATCTCGCCGTTTTCTTTGGCCGTAACGGAGAAGCCGAAGCGTATCCTCGGTACCACCGTTTCTATCTCGCTCCCGAGGGAGTTGATGTAGAGCTGTCTCTTAACGCCGTCGCCATAGTAGACCGACCTGTTCGCTATTTTCTCGCCCTTGAGGAGCGAATCAGTTTCCTTCACGAGGGCCAGCTTTTCCTCGACGTCGATTTCCGTGAAGGGCCTCTTCGCCTTGATTTCGGCCCTGTCAGTAATAGGGTCTCCGGTGTGGATTTTTGAACTCCCCTTCGAGAG
>JAMOTW010000013.1 GCA_027062125.1 Thermococcus sp. | reverse complement strand
AAGCGGATTGTTGATGCAGAAAAGGAAGCAGAGGAGCGTATTGAACGGGCAAAGGAGGAAGCAAACGCTATTGTTCGAAATGCCAAAGAAGAAGCCAAGATCATTGAGGAAGAGATCCTTGCCAAGGCTCAGGCCGAGGCTGAGTCCCTCGTCCAGAAGGCGAGAGAGGAGGGTGAAGCCGAGGCAAAAAAAATCCTGGAGGAGGGAGAGAAAGAAATTGAATCCCTCCGCGCTAAGGCCGAGACGAACTTTGAGACTGCCATAACTAGGGCGATAGAGCTTGTGAGAGGGGGCTGAAATGTTCAGGCCCGAAGAGATGGTCAAGCTCGAGGTTATCACCCTTAATCGCTACAAGGACGAGTTACTTACTTACCTCCACGAGGCCGGGCTCGTTGAGATTCGCGAGCTCGACGTTAAAGTCGCCCAGAGGGACGCCCCCAACGAGTACTACCGGAAGGCCGCTTCGTACAGCATAACGATATCCAGGATTGTGGACTTTCTGAAGGCCCACAAGAAGACCTCCGGAGGGGGACTAAAAGAGTTCTTTTTCCCGAAGGAGCGCGCTAGAAGGACTTACCGTTACGAGGGCGTTGAGAAGCTGATAAAGGACGTTGAGGAGTTTCTGTCTAAAGTCGAGCCCGAGATAAAGGCCGTTGAGTCCAGGATAAATGCACTCCAGAGCGAGATTGAGCGCATCAACGAGTCCATTGAAGTACTTGAGACTCTCTCGCCTCTTAACCTGGACGTCCGCTACCTCAGGCACTCCGGACTCGTAAGGGTCACAGTGGGCACCCTCGACAGGACGAGGCTAAAGCCCCTCCTCGAGGACCTCAAGCGAGTTACGGAGGGTAAATTCGCCCTCGTCACTAAGGACTCCGGTGAGAAGGCTCTCCTCGTTATGGTGACCCTCAGCGGGTATCAAGATAAGGTCAATTCAGTCCTTGCAAAGCACTCCTTTGAGAAAATAGAGGTTCCAGAGGGTGAAGGGACTCCTGCAGAGCTCCTCAGGGAGTACAGGAGAAGGCTCGACGCCAAGCTGAAGGAGCTCGACGAGATTAGAAAGGAAGAGGAGAAACTAGCTGAGAAGTACTACGATGACGTCGTTTTCTATAAGGAGCTCCTCGACAACGAGCGCGACAAGGCCTCAGTGCTTCCAATGCTCGCGAGGACCAACATGACGTTCGCATTGACCGGGTGGCTTCCAAGGGTGGACGTCCCCAAGGTTCTCGAGGGGATAAAGGGAGTAACGAAAGGAAAGGCCTACATAAACGTCCGCGAGCCCACCGAGGCCGAGCTCGACGAGATTCCGATAAAGCTCAAGAACCCAAGGTGGGCCAGGCCCTTCGAGATGATTACCGAAATGTACGGTGTCCCCAAGTACAACGAGATAGACCCAACGCCCATCATAGTGTTCACGTACTCGTTCTTCTTCGGCTTCATGCTCACTGACTTCATGTACGGCCTCATCATCGGCATAATTGCGGCATTACTTGTGAAGGGACACGGGAAGTTCAACGACGGAACCTACAAGTTCGCCTACACCCTCCTTTGGAGCTCGTTCTTCACGATGCTCATGGGTGCTCTCTTCGGCAGTTACTTCGGCAACGCGGGGGACATACTCCTCCAGCACATCACGGGCAACTCAAACGCCCAGTTCCCGCGCATAGCGGACCCGCTCAAGCAACCGATGACCGTGCTGATGATGGCCCTTGCCATAGGTCTGGCGCACCTCTTCACGGGCTACGCCCTCGGTTTTATCGTCAAGTGGAAGAACGGCGACGTCAAGGGCGCGGTGTTTGAACAGCTTCCATGGATGCTGATCATAATTGCCGTGGCTCTCCTTGCAACCAAGAATGCCTCCCTGACAATGCTTGCCAAGGTCATCTTCGGTGCTGGTCTGGTGCTCTTTGTGGTGGGAGAAATAGTCAGCAACGGCGGACTCGCGGCCCTGATGTTAATCTCGGACTTCTTTGGCTTCGTGGGCAACTGGCTCAGCTACGCCCGTTTGATGGCTTTGGCCCTTGCAACCAGTGGAATAGCGCTGGTCATCAATATCCTGGCGGAAATGGTCTGGGGAATCAAGGTAAGCGTCGTTCCCATCGGGGTTGTCGTGGGTTTGGTCATATTCCTTGGCGGTCAGCTGTTTTCAGTGGCAATAAACGCCCTTGGAGCGTTCGTTCACTCGCTTCGTCTTCACTATGTTGAGTTCTTCGGAACCTTTTACTCGGGTGACGGGAAGCCGTTCACCCCGTTCAAGTCCAAGAGGGAAGTTTCAAAACTTGAGCTGAAAGCTGATGGAGGTGCATGAAAGATGGATCCGATAGTTTACGTATCCCTGGGCGCGGCGCTCGCCGCGGGTATAGCTGGTGTCGCTTCGGCCTTTGGTATTGGTATAGCAGGTACTGCAGCTGCAGGGGCAGTGGCAGAGGACGAGAAGAACTTCAGGAACGCGCTCATACTTGAAGGTCTGCCGATGACCCAGAGCATCTACGGCCTCATTACGCTGTTCCTTATCCTGATGAGCGCGGGGATCATAGGCGGTGGCTTCAAGTTCACCGCCAACACCCCTGAAAACATCGTTAAGAGCGCCATACTCCTCGGTGCCGGCCTCACCGTTGGTCTCACCGGCCTCTCGGCCATCCCGCAGGGTA
>JAMOTW010000012.1 GCA_027062125.1 Thermococcus sp. | reverse complement strand
TACCTGGCCGGGAGGGAGCGAGGGCGTTGAGTTTTTAAATTCGCCCTCCGTATTACCCCCGGTGATAAGGATGAAGCTCGTTTCATTCGACGTCTGGAACACACTCCTGGACATCAACGTCATGCTCGATGCGATGGCCGTCGAGCTCTCCAAGCTGATGGGGGCGTGCATAATAGACGTCGTCGAGGGAATGATGCTCTCCCGCGAGAGGATAAAGCGCATGAGGGCCCAGACGGCCGGAGACCCCTCCAGGGCCCTCGAAGAGAGCCAGGAGATGCTGGCGGAGCTCCTGGGAACAGACATCGAGCTCGTCAAGAGGGCCGCCGCGAGGGCAACTCTCAACGTTGGCGATGAAATAGTCCTCCCCGGGGCAAAGGAAGCCCTTGAAGGCGTCAAGAGAAAGGGCCTGAAGGTCACCGTGACGGGCAATGTGATGTTCTGGCCGGGTTCATACACCAGACTTCTGCTGGAGCGCTTCGGACTCATGGACTTCATAGACAAGACCTTCTTCGCCGACGAAGTTCTCGCTTACAAGCCGATGCCGGAGATGTTCAAAAAGCCGCTCGAGGTTTTTGGTGTGGAGCCGGACGAAGCGATTCACATAGGTGACACCTACGCGGAGGACTTTGAGGGGGCGCTGAGAACCGGCATGTGGGCGGTCTGGATAAACCCGGAGGCAGAGGAGGTCAGGGAAATCCACGAGAGGGGCTTTGAGGTCCCAGGAGTCGAGGGGATTTTGGAGGTGCTGGAAAGGATAGAAAAGGAATCAGCGGAGTAGCTTCGCCTCCACGTAATTTTTAGTTATTTGACTTAATAGCATCACATGTAGAAACATCAAATTTATGAATACCATCCACTATATGCTATTTGGAACAAACTAGCAACCAGCTTTATCCTATCACTTACATGAGGTGAAGAGCATGAGTAACGCGAAGAGAGTGTCTAAACGTAGAATCAAGAATTACTATACCTCATACAGAACTAAGTATCCTCACAAGGGAATTGAGAATGCTAGAAGAGCGACCCTCAACTGGGCAATTGGAATACATAAAGCTATATTCGGAGATGAACAGTTAGATGTGGCTATTGAAGAGTACAAAAAGCTTATTCAATCATTAGAATAAAGAAATCTTGACCAATTCACTGTTGACACTATCAAACCCTCATCCTTATACCACAGCACATAATCCAATTACAACCTGAGTCACCCCCTAAATTTGAAAGATGCTCGTTTAAGGTGTATTACATTCTTAAAGAAAAATCATGATCAAAAGAAAATAGAGACCTCAGTACCGAGCCTATAAGGATGTAAATTTCACTTCTTCCCCTTCGGCTTGAGCCACGCCCCGAGGCCGACCTGCCTCGTTTTCTGGTAGCGTAGATCCTCCTTCCTGTAGCCGAAGGCCTTCAGAATCCTCTCCACGGCCGGCAGGACCTGGTTTTCGATATAGTATTCCGCGTCGTAGCGGTGCTTCGTCGGATCGAACTCGTCGAAGGGAATCGCCCTGTCGCCTATCCTTCCGGAGCCCTTGAGGACGATGTAGCTTATCACCGTGCCTGGGCGTATCTTTATCCCCCTCGCGGCGAGGCGCTTCGCTATGGCCACGTGCGGGCCGGTGGCCTTGTAATCCTTCAGCTCCCTGGTAATCTGCTCGTGGATGACCAGCTTCTCCGGCGGAACCTCGTACCTGCTCAGCTTCTCGGTAACGTCCTTGACTATCCTGACGGCCTCCTCGACGTCACCGTGCCTCAGTATGGCCTCCAAGACCCTCGCCTGGGTTTCCTTGGCTATCTCGCTCCAGTCGCGCCGGACGATCTCAAGTCCGCGCGTGGTTATCTTGCCCTCCTCGTCTATGACAGCGTACTTCTTCTTCGTCACGAAGAAGCCGCGCTTGTAGAAGCCCTCGTATTCGAGTTCGAGAAGTCCCGGGAGTTTGGGGTTGATGTACTTGAGGAACTCCTTCGCCTTCTTCTTGACCGTCTCGGCGTCCGCTCCAGGAATCGTGGCATGCAGCCCATCGGTGTCGGCATAGAGCACCTTGAAGCCAAACTTCTCCTCCAGCTCGCGGATCACCATCTCGATGTAGTCCCTGCCCCATGCCGTAACGCTCTCGGCGCACTCCTTGCAGTACCAGCGGGAGCGAGCGTAGCCGTAGTAGCCGTAGAAGCTGTTGGCAAGGATTTTGATAGCCTTCTGCCTGTAATCGAGGAGTTTCTTCTCCAGCGGGTCTATGCTGGCCTTCATCCTCTTCTTTATCTTCTGCCTCTCGTCGAGAAGGGACCCCAAAAGGCTCGGGATGAAGCCCGGGACGTCTTTACAGAACTTGTGACCGACCTGTGGAGCCCTGTCGTACTCTTTACAGCCCTCGCGGTTTAGGGTGTCCGGCGAGACGTTGTGGGTGATGATGATCGAGGGATACAGCGAGTTGTGGGTCAAAATGCCGTTGGCGAAGTAGTACGGAGTCCCTTCAAGAGTTAAGTCGTAGACTTTACCTTTATAGTACTCTTTAGTTGCTTTGAACTCAGATAGGCGATAGAATGCGTTGTCTTCGAGGCGGTTCATCTCCCTGCCCCTGATTGCCTCGTTAAGAGCCTGGTTCTTTTCCGTGCTTATGAACCCCACCAGCGTTTGGGACAGTATAAGGCCATCTC
>JAMOTW010000011.1 GCA_027062125.1 Thermococcus sp. | reverse complement strand
GCAGGACTAACCTCCCCTTTATCTCCTCTCGAATTGACCTGTATACCGCCTTCGCCTCGGGGTTGAGCTTGAGCCTCATCGTTTAGGGAACGAGGGAAGGCCTAAAAAACTTACCTGAAACGAAAGGCGGGCAAGATTTATAAGTCCGGAGAGTAATTCCAGCACGATTTAGGTGGGTGCATGATGATAGTCGAGAGGCTCCTGAGTCCATCCTACACCGTCACAGTGCTCAACCTGAAGAAGTTCGAGCCCAAAGACGTTCTGGAAGGCTTCAGGGGGAGGGGTTTTCACCTCTGGAAGCCCCATGCCGGGCTCGATCTTGAGCTCGAGGTCGAATCTTTCATAGCCTCGACCTACGGGAAACACGTCTACGTCCTCAGGTTCGAGGGGGAAACCTACCTGGCCAGGGGCGAGGAAAAGGTTCTCAGAAAGGAGTGGAAGGGACCAAAGGTCTACTTAGTCAGGCACGAGGCCGGACTGAAGCGTCTCCTCCTTCAGGAGCTCTCGCTGAAGGCCAAGGTAAGCCTCCTGTTGCCCCAGTGGATCCTCTGGAGTGTGGTGGGCTTCTACGCCCTGAGCTGGGTCAAGGAGAACTTCCTCGTGAGCTTCCTGCTGACGGTCTTCGGGTTCCTCCTCAATGATATAGTCAGGGTGGTCGATTACCTGGTCCTCGGCTACTGCAACGCTTGAGGCTCTTTCACCTTCTCGACAACGTGGATGTTCTCTATCCTTGTGACCGGATACTGACCCCGTTCGTCCTTCTCAACTGCTTTCACCATGTCCCATATCGTGAGGAGCGCGACGCTCACACCGGTCAAAGCCTCCATCTCAACGCCGGTCTTGTAGGTCGCGCGAACCTCGCAGGTGGCTTCGATGTAATCCTCCCCGAACTCGAAGCTTATGTCGACGCCGGTCAGCGGTATCGGATGACAGAGCGGGATGAGCTCGGGGGTCTTCTTCACGGCCAGAATCCCGGCTATCTGGGCCGTCGCTACGACATTGCCCTTCTTGGTCTTCCCGGCCTTTATGAGTTCTATTGTCTCCGGTTTAAGGTAAATCCTCCCCTTTGCCACGGCTTTCCTGAAAACCTCCCTCTTGTGTCCTACCTCGACCATCTTAACGCCCTTCTCATCAACGTGGGTCAGCTCCATCTTCCATCCCCTGGGCAGTTGGGGAGTAAAGTTTAAAACTCTGACCCCCAACTACACTCGGAATTAGCAAAATCTTACCATCATGTGGGGTGCTTAATATGTCCACTCCGGCCATAACGGTTGAGAATCTCACGAAGTCGTACGGCCGCTTTAGGGCCGTCGACGGGCTCACCTTCGAAGTTGAGAGCGGCGAGGTCTTTGGGTTTCTTGGGCCGAACGGGGCCGGGAAGACGACCACGATACTGAGCATGCTCGGGATCATAATCCCTGACGGGGGAAGGATACGGATACTCGGCATGGACATGGCCAGGGAGCCCATGAAGATAAAGGAGCGGATAGGCTACCTGCCGGAGAACGCGACTGTCTACGGCGAGCTCACCGCGTGGAAGAATCTCGAGTTCTTCGCGAACTTCTACAGGATGAGCAACGTGGAGAAGGAGAGGAGGATAACCGAGCTCCTCCGGAGGGTGGGCCTCTGGGAGGTCCGCTACAGGAAGGCCAAGACCTTCTCCAAGGGGATGAAGCAGAGGCTTTTGATAGCTCAGACCCTCATAAACGACCCGGAGCTGCTTATCCTCGACGAGCCGACGAGCGGCCTTGACCCGGAGGGGGCGCACCTCGTCAAGGAGGTAATCCGGGAGGCAAAGGCGGTGGGGAGGACAGTATTCTTCTCCAGCCACGTCCTCAGCGAGGTGGAGGAGCTTAGCGATCGGGTTGGCATAATCGTCCGCGGAAAGCTCAAGGCTGTAGGACCCATCGGAGACATAAAGCGACAGTTCATGGAGCTTGAGGGCTATGAGATAAAGGTCGAGACGAAGGAGCCACTGCCGGAGATAGAGCACGAGGATATAACCCGTCTCGAGCGCGTCGCCCCCAACAGGGCCATAATATTCTCCCGCTCGGACATAAGGGAGTGGCTCTCCAAGAGCCTTTCCTCGAGGGGGATAACCATCCTCAGCCTCGAGATAGAGGAACCGAGCCTTGAGGACGTTTTCCTGAAGACAATATACGGGAGGGAGGAGGAATGAAGAAGGTTCTCGCGTTTATGCTGTCCGTTGCGCTCCTGCTCCCGCTGGTGAGCGCCCAGCCCTACGTGACGGTTTTCGAGGGCAGGCTCGCCGGCGGGCACGCGGTTGTGGTGGGTGACTACACCATAACCATCGTCAAGTCGGCCGGAGGGAGCCCGTACCTCATGCTCAGGAACGGGAGCAGGATACTGGAGCTCAGGCCCTTCGCCTTCGGCACTGAAATAGAGCGCGACGGCATAAGGATAATCGTGGGCAGTTACACCCCAGATGGCGGTTTCATCGTGGTATCTGTCAAGCCGAGGTTCATCGGCTCGCTCGAGCCCAAGACAGGGGCCACGTTAAGCTTTAACGGCACGATGGTTGAGGTAACGGCAGTTGGAAACAGGACCGTCGACGTCTCGGTGAACAGCGTCGCGAGGACGCTCGAGGTCAACGGGAGTGCGGTGGTTGATCTCGTCGCCCTCGAGTACGATGGAAAAGAGATTAGGGTCTATGTCGCTCCGTCCGCCTCAGAGACCATCAGCGCGGACTACACGGTCTTCTACCCCTACGGGAAGGTGAAGGTCTCGGGACCGGTTGACCTGCCCATCACCGTGGCGAGCTCCACCGACGCCGAGCTGAGCCTTCCGCTGAGGGTACTCTCCATTCCGAACGGCTGGAGCGCGAGCTTCCTCTACGGGGGCGTTGAAGTCGGCGAAATAACCGTCCCGCCAAGGGGAACGGTCAGTCTAATCCTACACCTTGAGCCCACTGGCAGTGGAACCGTCAGGTTCTCCGTGGGGAACTTCACCGGAACCCTTGAGGTCGAAAGTGCCGGGATAGAGGTTTCCCTCCCCTACCTTAGCCTTGAGGCCGAGGCCGGGACGATTCTCAGCGTCCCGGTATCCTTCACCGGAACGGGAAAGGTCGAGTTCGAACCCGGCGAGCTGCCCGGGGGCTGGGAGATCTACCTGACCAGCGGCCAGTACAGGCTGAGGAGCTTCGAGGTTGAGGGCAGCTTTGCCGCCAATCTGATGGTCGAGGTGCCGAGGAACGCCACCCTCGGAGACCACAGGATTGGCTTCACCATCAACGGAAGGTCCTACAGCCTGGACGTCTACGTCTACAAAACCTACCTCGGCCAGCCGGCGAAGCTGACGGTCGTCCTCACCGACGAGAGCGGCAACCCGGTCAGGGGATGGGTCGCGGTTGGGGACAGAAACGTCACCACCTCCCCGGCAGGCTCGGTTGAGCTTGAACTGAAACCGGGCGAGTACACCGTCATCGCGGGGGCAGAGGGCTGCTCCCAGGTAAAGGAGAGCGTGAAACTGTCCGATGGTGAGGAGAGGGCCCTCAAACTCGAGCTGAAGCGCGCGGAGTACTACTTCACGGCGAAGCTCGCGCGGGACGTCCTGACCGTTGGACCCAGCGGCAGTGGAAACACGGAGATAGTGATTCAGAACCTCGGCTCGAAGGACGACGAGTACAGGGTGACGGTGGAGGGCCTCCCCGACGGCTGGAGCTATGTCGTCAGCCAGGACCCGAACGGCGCTGTCCCGGTGGGGAGCCTTAAGGTCGAGAGCGGAGGTAGCACCACAGCGTACCTCGTGGTCTTCCCGCCCTTCAACGTCGAGTCCGGCGACCTCAACGCCAGGGTCGTTGTTTCCGGAAGCGCCTCGAAGGTCGAGCTTCCGCTGATGATCCACGTTGAAAACCCCGCCTTCCTCCGCTTGGAGGCGGACATGCCCTCGTTGACAGTGAGGGCCGGAGGGAGCACCGCAACGAACCTCTGGGTGGACGCCACGGGGACGGTAACCAACGTCAAGTTCACCGTCCAGGCTCCGAACGGCTGGGACGTCGAGGTTGTCCCGCCAACGATAAGCCGCGTGGGTGCAGAGAGTTATGGCAATGTGATGACCTATCCCGGTCCAACCCAGGTTGAACTCAGGATCCGCGTCCCCAAGTCCGCCCCAGCAGGAACGTACACGATAACGGTAACGGCCGCGGGCGATCAGGCAAAGGCCGAAACCGTGATAACGGTCAGGGTTACGCAGGGTTCCAGCGGGACGTGGATCGGCGTCGTCCTCCTGATACTGGCCTTCGGCGTCGTGATATGGCTTATGAGGAGGGTCGGCAGGAGATGAACCCGGCCTGGAACATCGCCCTCAAGGAACTCTACACCTCGGTGAAGAGCAGGCGCTTTGGGGTAATCGTCGCCATCTACTTCATAATTTTTGGGCTGGCGGTCTACGCGATCAAGGACTATCTGATACAGATGGGCGTTCCGGGCGTTGAATCTAACGAGCTCTACCTCTGGGGCGTCAACGCCGAAGTCTACACGACGCCCTTCGCCATGCTCTTCACGGTCAACATGATGATAATCACCGTCCTCGGGGCAGTCCTCGGAGCTGCCCTCGGGGCGGACGCCATAAACAGGGAGGTCGAGAACGGTACGGCGAAGGTTCTGCTCGGGCATCCTGTCTACCGCGACGAGGTCATCAACGGCAAGTTCCTCGGAATTGGGACACTGATAGCTGTGACCTACCTCGTCTCCTACGTCGTTATGGTCGCGGTGATGCTAATACTTGGCATACCCCTCGACGGCGACTCCCTGTTCAGGGGCCTCCTGGCGATCCTCGTGACCATCCTCTACACCCTGGTTTTCCTCTCCCTCGGGGTGCTGCTCTCCACGCTCTCCAAGAAGCCGGAAACCTCAATGCTTGCAGCGGTGGGGCTGGCGATCTTCCTCACGGTGTTCTACGGCATAGTGGTCGGCATAGTGGCGCCGAAACTCGTCGGCCCAGAACCGCCGTGGGGGACGACCGCCCACGGGATGTGGGAGGACGAGCTGAACGCCTGGATGGCCAGGCTCCACTCGATAAACCCCGCACACCACTACGTCCAGCTCGTTCACTACATCTTCGGGGGAGACAGGTTCCTGAACTACTACATCCCGCTGAGCGATTCCTTCACCTACGGCTTCAACAACCTTGCGGCGCTCCTGATAATGTTGCTCCTCCCCTTCGCCCTCGCCTACGCCCGCTTCCTCACGAGCGACCTGAACTGACGCCTTTTCTTTTTCCTAGAATTTTCCAAAAGTTTTGAAAAGTTGGGCAAGGGAAGAAAAGAGATCAGCCCTTGGCGACTCCCATTGGCCTCATCCTTGCGACGAGGTTCGCTATGCCCGCCTGGTGGACGACGTTGACGACGTTGTCAACGCTCTTGTACGCTCCCGGAGCCTCTTCCGCAACGACGCGGAGTGAAGCGGCCCTCACGTAGATGCCCCTCTGGGCGAGCTCACTCCTGAGCCTGTCTCCGCGGTACTGCCTCGTTGCTGCCTTCCTGCTGAGCAGCCTTCCGGCGCCGTGGCAGGAGCTTCCGAAGGTTTCCCTCATCGAGCCCTCGGCTCCAGCCAAAACGTAGCTCGCGGTTCCCATGGAGCCCGGAATCAGCACAGGCTGGCCGACGTTGCGGTAGGCCTTTGGCACATCGGGGTGACCTGCTGGGAACGCCCTCGTCGCTCCCTTCCTGTGAACCACGACCTTGACCTTCCTTCCGTCAACGACGTGCTCTTCCACCTTCGCTATGTTGTGGGCGACGTCGTAGACTATGTGCATTTCCATGTCTTCGGCCTTCCTCTTGAAGACTTCCTCAAAGCTCTCCCTGACCCAATGGGTTATCATCTGCCTGTTGGCCCAGGCGAAGTTGGCGGCCGCTTTCATCGCGCTGAAATAGCGCTGTCCCTCCTCCGTCTGGAAGGGGACGCTGACGAGCTCACGGTCGGGCCACGGCACACCGTACTTCCTGTTGGCCTTCTCCATTATCCTGAGGTAGTCGCTCGCGACCTGGTGGCCGAGTCCGCGCGAACCGGTGTGAACCATCACAACGACCTGGCCCTCGAAGAGGCCGTAGGCCTTTGCTATCTCCTCGTCAAAGATCTTATCAACCACCTGAACCTCGAGGAAGTGGTTCCCGGAGCCGAGGGAGCCGAGCTGTGGCGCTCCCCTCTGCTTAGCCTTCTGGCTGACGGCGTTGGGATCGGCACCATCCATCCTTCCGCCTTCCTCAAGGTGCTCGAGGTCTTCCTTCCAGCCGTAGCCGTTGTCAACCGCCCACTTGGCGCCGTCAGCTAAGACGTCGTCGAGCTGAGTCCAGTGAAGCCTCACGCGGCCTTTGCTCCCCAAACCTGAAGGCACGTTCTTGAAGAGAGTGTCAACGAGCTCCTTGATGCGTGGTCTGACTTCTTTCTCCGTTAAATTCGTCCTGATGAGCCTGACGCCGCAATTCACGTCATAGCCGACCCCTCCGGGACTTATCACACCCTCCTTCACGTCGAAGGCGGCAACACCGCCGATCGGGAAGCCGTAGCCCTGGTGGCCGTCGGGCATCACTATGGAATACTTGTAGATGCCCGGGAGCATGGCGACGTTGGCGGCCTGCTCCAGCGTTCTGTCGTTCCTCATCTTCTCTATGAGCGCGTCGTCGGCGTAGACCCTGCCCGGAACTCTCATGCGCTTGTCGAACTTCGGTATCTCCCAGCGGATTTTGTCAATCCTCTTCAGCGGAACCATCCTCCCACCCCCACCTTAGGTCTCCCTAAATTTATTTTAACCTTTCGAGGGACACCCTTGGCTACAGGTCGAGCCTCAGCCGCCTGTCCCCCGGCACGTAGTTTATCAGCTTCCTCTCTTTGGCCTTCGCTGAGCCAAGGAAATAAGAGCGCCACTTGACTATCACCCAGCCGTGGAGGTTCTCGTCGATCTCGACGCTCTCCCCTGCCAGATAACGCCTCGCCTTCTCCTCGTCCAGCTCGACGACGTTCTTCGTCGCTTTAGGCCCAACGAGGAAAGAGCCTTCGATGCTGAGCCGTATTCCGTCGCTCTCGATCCTTGCGAAATAAACGCCCTGCCTGTCCGGCCCTCTAACCTCGAGGGAGCACGGCTTCCGGGCGTAGACCTTGTGATACCTCCCCCGTATCTCGTAGATTAAATCGGGTGCGTAGCCGTAGTTCTCGATGAGGAGCCTCTTGACGAGCTCGGTGTCGCCCGTCCTTCCGACCTCTTCCCTGGGGTTAGTGGTCGCGTTTTCCCTTCCCTCTCCGCTCATTCCCCTCCCTCCGGCTTGACTATCTTCGCTATGAAGAAGGCCTCGGTGTCGTTGTCGTTCGGGTGTATGCGCAAAGCCTTCTTCAGCTCGGGCGAGTATTCTCTGCCCTCCCATTCCAGAACCGGTTCGCTCGTCCGCACTGGGAGCTTTATCAGCTCAAGCCTCGCGTCGGTCTTCCTGAGGAGGTAGTCGACCACCTCCTCGTTCTCCAGGGGGTCTATCGTGCAGGTTGAGTAGACGAGTGTCCCGCCGGGTTTCAGAGCCTCGTACGCGGCCCTTATCAGCCTCTTCTGGATGTTCATGTACTTGATGACCCCCTTCAGGCGCCACTCCTCCAGAAAGCGCCACTTCTTCCTTATCATCCCCACGGAGGAGCAGGGGGCGTCGAGGAGTATTCTGTCGAAGGTGTTCTCGAACCGGGCGAAGTATGCCCCGTCCTTCGTGGTTACGCGCGCTATCAAAACGCCCATCCTGTTGAGGTTCGCGATGAGAACGTTCGCCCTGCTCAGCTTGGGGTCGTTCGCTATTATGCATCCCTCGTTCTCCATATACTGGGCTATCTGACCGGTCTTGGAGCCAGGCGCGGCGGCCATGTCAAGCACAAGCTCGCCCGGCTTGGGGTCGAGCACAACCGGGGGAATCATCGAACTCGCTTCCTGGCCGAAGATGAGGCCGAGACCGTGCTCCGGGACCTTCGCGAGGTTGTCGACGTTGATGAAGAAACCCTCACGGACCCAGGGTATCGGCTCGAGCTCGAACTCCTCGTTTAATCTCTCGACAACGACCTCGAGAGGCGCCTTCAGCGTGTTCACCCGTATGCTCTGCCTGAGCGGCCGGATCATGAACTCCCAGAACTCGTCCGTGTCTTCGAGCTTCGAATAGCGCTCGTAGAATTCCGGGTTTACCTCCCTTATCCTGTCCCTCGCGCTCATGAGACCACCTCATATGTCCGGAACCAGCTGGGCCATCCATCTCCCGTCGGGGAGCTGCTTTATCTCCATCTCGTGGTAGGTTATCGCCTTCACTTCTTCCTTTGGCTCATGCTTCTCGTAGTCGAGCGGTTCACCGCAGGCTCTCGCCTTGAGTTTGTATCCCTCTCCGTCCTTCTCAATCTCCACCTTCACGTCGCCGAAGACGAGTCCCTCCATGTCGTGGAGGACGAGGAGCTCCTCGAGGAAGTTGTACAGGAGAGCCATCAGGTCCTCGCCTTCCGCTTCGACTTCCCTGCACTCCCTCGGCTCCACTTTTCTCACGTCCACCATGACGTCGAAGAGCGCCAGTGCAACTGCCTCGAAGGCCTCCTCAAGCGTTGAGCCGTATCCGCGGATGCCTATGTCGGCGGTGTGCTCGTAGTGCTCCCAGGTTCTCATTTCAGTCACCTCCAAGGAGTATTGAGTTCAGGCCCTCTTTAATCGCCACCTGATGAAGCCTCTTATCTGCCGTGTAAAACCTTTCTACCCTGACGTATTTTGCCGATACTATCTGCAGGGCGTCCGCCTGATAGATGTGGTATTTTTCAATCAGCTTCCAGGCGTCCGCCAGAATGAGGGAGTGTACCGGAACCACTTCCAGTACTCCCAGCCGCGTGAACCTTTTAACCTCGGCCAGAAAACCCTTTTTGAGAAAGCTGAAGTCGTTCTCGCTGAGCTCTCCTCGTCTGAGCTTTTTGTCAAATATTCCAAGCACCTCCCCTATGTTCCAGAAGCTGAAGGCCAGTTTTATCTCCCCCCTGTATGCGTCCCTGAAAAGGTCCCTCATGATCTCGCTGTCCTTCTCGCTTATGTACCTCTTCAGGATTGCGCTACTGTCCAAGTAAACGCTTTTCCCTGCCATCCCTCATCTCCCTCAAGAGCTTTTCAGTGCTCTCCCCGCCAACTTTCAGCGGTTCAAACCACAGGGGGACCTCTGAGTCATCAACGTCCCTAAGAACTTCGTTTATTAAGTAGTTCATCAGGGCCTCCTCCAGGAGTTTGCTGACCTCACTCTTCTCCCTTTGGGCGAGTTCTTTAAACTCTCCCCAAAGTTCCTCATCGATGTAAACGCTCGTTTTTACCTTGCCCATGCCACCACCTATAGGTAATTACCGACGTCGGTATATAAACCCATCGAAACCGTTAATTAGACCGCTGTCGAAATGGTCTCGGTGGTGACATGAGGGAGATAACCCCCAGGCGTATAATCGAGATGAAGGGAAAGGAAAAGATAGCGATGGTAACCGCTTACGATTATCCCTCCGCGCTGATAGCCGACAAGGCCGGGATGGACATAATCTTCATAGGGGATTCGGTGGGCATGGTGGTCTACGGCGAGCCCAACACCCTCAACGTCAGCATGGAGCAGATGGTCTACCACACGAGGGCCGTCTCCAGAGCGGTAAAGCGCGCGCTCGTTCTCGCCGACATGCCCTTCGGGAGCTACGAGATAGACACCGACGATGGCCTTAGGAACGCGGTGAGACTCATCCAGGCCGGGGCCGATGCGGTGAAGATAGAAGGTGGCCACGACCACAGGAAGCTTGTGCGTAAGCTGGTCAGGATGGGCATTCCTGTGATGGGGCACACAGGATTGACACCGCAGCGCTACCTCCGCTTGGGCGGTTACAGATTGATGGGCGAAACAGAGGAGGAGATCGAGGAGATACTCCGCGATGCAAAGGCCCTTGAAAAGGCCGGTGCCTTCGCAGTTGTTTTGGAGTTCACCCTCGCCGACGTCGCGAAGCTCGTAACGGAGGAAATCTCAATCCCGACCATAGGGATCGGCTCCGGCCCGTGGGTCGATGGCCAGGTTCTCGTCTGGCACGATCTCCTTGGAATCTACGAGGACGTTCCGCCCTTCGTCAAGAAGTACGCGGACATAGGGGGAATGATCAGGCTGGCGCTTGAGAACTACCGCGAGGAGGTTAAGGGAGGAGAGTTCCCGGCAAAGGAGCACTACTGGGAGTTCCTTGACAAGGACGACTTCAGGAGGAAGGCCGGGAAGGTTCTTGATAGACTGGAGGAGGAGTGAATGCTCAACGGCAGGCGGATAAGTGTAGTCATCCCCGCGTACAACGAGGCGGAGCGCCTTCCCGGGGTACTCGGGAGGATTCCGGATTTCGTCGATGAGGTCCTGGTGGTCGACGACGGCTCGGCTGACGGAACCTACGACGCGGCGAGAGCATTTTCGGAGAAGGACCCCAGGATAAAGGCCATCAGACTGGAGGAGAACTGCGGCAAGGGCTGTGCGATGAGGGAAGGGGTGAAGCAGTCCACCGGCGATGTGGTGGTCTTCATGGACGCCGACGGTCAGCACAAGCCGGAGGACATCATCAAGCTCGTCGAGCCGATAGTCCGCGGGGAGGCGGACATGGTAATAGGCGCAAGGAAGGTCGAGGAGAGGGGCAAGAGGCCCCTCCACAGGCGGCTTAGCAACATAATCACCACCCGGCTCATAAGGCTCAAGCTGAGGAGGTACATCTACGACACCCAGAGCGGCTTCAGGGCCTTCAGGCGGGAGTTCCTCCCGGAGATAGAGAGCAGCCGCTACGAGGTGGAGACGGAGATGCTCTTCAAGGCGGCCAAAATGGGCGCGAGGATAAAGGAAGTACCAGTGGGCATGATATACGACCCGGCCCGGGAAGGACGCTTTGGTTTTGGGGATGTCCTCCGCTTCATACGCACCTATCTCAAGTTCTGACCTCACTCTTCACCCTCACCGCTCCAAGTGTGCCCAGCACTATGAGAACGAAGCCCAGGGCATGATAGGGGGTGAAGCTCTCTCCCATGATGATACCGAGTCCAATGGCTATCGCCGGGGCGGGCGTTATTATTGTCGTCGCTTTTGAGAGGTTTATCCTTTTTATGGAGCCGTACCAGACGACCTGGCCGAGGGCTATTATCGTCCCCTCCGCAACGACGAGGGGAGAAAACTCCGGTCCGGTCAGAAGCGCCAGGGGAAGGAGCAGCAGGGAACCGAAGGTGTTTCGGAGGGTGGCGATTGTGATGGGGCGATACGGGAGGCGCTTGGCTATGACGTGCCCCGCCTGCCAGAACAGCGGGACGAGGAGAAGGAGAACGTCCCCCAGGTGGGGCTCCACGGCACGGCCCTGGGTGATGACGAGTACGAGCCCTGCCAGAATCAGGGAGGAATAAGCCACGAGCCGCCCGGTTACTCTCTCCCCCAGGAAAATCCCGGCCAGCAGGAACGACCAGAGGACCTCGCTCCTCGTTATAAGGGCGGCGTTTATTGCCGTGCTCATCCTGGCACCGAAGGAGTAGGTGAGGTAAGCCAGGGCCGTTCCAAAAAGCCCAACGAGGAAGGCCATCTTTATCCCGGAGGGATCGGCCCTGAGTTCCCTTCCGCCCCCCTCAAAAATCAGCACCGTCCATAGGATGATGGATGCGAAGAGGGCCGAGAAGGCAGCGAAGCTCACTGGATTTGATGGGTTGGCCTTTATGACCACAGGTTCGAGGCCGTACAGAAGCATGCCGAAGAGTGCCAGGAGTGTTCCCAGGGATTCTCTTCGCATGGTACCCTCTTGGCCCGCGCGCTTATAAACTTCGTTATCGGACGGCTTTGGGTTCCTCATTGGAGCATGTACAAACCGACAGTGGTTCTCCAATATTGGGGAGATTCTGTTATGGAATGTAGCGTTGTACAAATTTTCAATAACGCCGTTTGGATAATCTTAAATATTTTCATAACCAACAGCACATTGAGGAGGTAAGATGGCTATCCTAGCAATAAGGTCCCGGACGCTGAAGAGGGTGGAGGCCCTGGGCCTTACCATAGCGGTTGTGTTAGTCGTGGTTCTGGTTCTCGCTGTTCTGGGGGTCTCGTACAGCGTCCGCGAGGAGACGTTGATAAACCCGGGAGAGTATGAGGTGTATGAACTTGAAGGGGATGAATGGAGCACCGTGTACTTCTCCGTGGACTCCACCCTGCCGGTGACGGTCTGCATAACTGACGGGACTGGAATAAGCATGATGAAGTCGGGGAGGGCGCTTTGCTTTTTCAAAGCGGAGGGAGTAACACATCTCGAAAAGATGTGGAGGTTCCCCACGGAGGGGCCCCTCTACCTCGTGCTGGTCAACGACTCCGGTGAAAAGCCGGCCAGGGTGTCCCTCAGGATTTCAACCGGGCCGATTATGTGGTAAGGTTCAACCTCTCCCGCGGGGTTTGGACAGCGGGAGCCGTTTCATAGAAGACGCCATTCTAATGAGGCTTTCACTCGAGAGAAGCATTTTGAAAAGCGGAGAAGGATTGTGGAGCCGGGACCGGGATTTGAACCCGGGACCTGCGGATTACGAGTCCGCCGCCCTGCCGAGCTAGGCTACCCCGGCACCCGATGTTAAAGAGCCGCGGGGAGTTTATAAGTTTTTCTCAGGGGCCTGGAAGGAGCCCTCCGAAGATGGCCAGGACCCTGGCGGGATCGGCCGCGACTATCAGGACTATGACCGCGAGGAAGAAGTTGAAGATCGTGACCCTCCGGAGCGAGGAAACCTCCCACTGGTAGATAACCTCCGATATTCTTGCTCCCCAGTCCCAGGAGACCTTTGACACTGCAACGCCGAGGAGGAAGCCCGTAATGACATCGTAGACCCAGTGGTGCCCCAGGAACACCGTTGCGAAAGGAATGAGGGCGTTCACAAGGA
>JAMOTW010000010.1 GCA_027062125.1 Thermococcus sp. | reverse complement strand
ATAACTATTTCCTTGTTCTCGCACTCAGAAGAGGCTACTCCCTCGTAACACGGGATAAAGCCCTCTGCTCACATGCGGAGAAATTAAACATTGCCTGTCTCCTGATTGATGAGTCCACCGAAGAGCTGGAGATCAGAAGCTTTATGGAGGTGTGAACGATGCTGGAAATTGGAAAGGTCGAGCGCTACATTCACGAAAAGCTCGAAAAGGAAAAACTTCACTTCGTGCTTCTCGATCCTGACGATGTTGACCCCGAGACGGCCGGGAAGATAGCGGGGATGAGCGAAGAGATAGGAGTCGACGCCATAATGATCGGGGGCTCAACCGGGGCAGAGGGAGAAGTTCTGGATGGCGTCGTCAGGGCCATAAAAGAGTCCTCTTCGCTGCCAACGATACTCTTCCCGGGCTCCCACGGCGGGATAAGCAAATACGCCGACGCGATATTCTTCATGAGCCTTCTCAACTCGACGAACCCCTTCTTCATTACCGGCGCCCAGGCCCTGGGAGCATTTCAGGTCAAGCGCTACGGAATAGAGCCCATTCCAATGGCCTACCTCATAATCGAGCCCGGCGAAACCGTCGGCTGGGTCGGTGACGCGAAGCCGATACCAAGGCACAAGCCGAAGATTGCGGCAGCTTATGCTTTAGCCGGCCAGTACCTCGGCATGCGCCTCGTCTACCTCGAAGCGGGTAGCGGTGCGCCGCAGCCGGTGCCGCCCGAGATGATAACCCTCGTCAAGAGAGTCATAGACGTTCCGCTGATAGTCGGCGGCGGCATAAGGACCGAGGAACAGGCCAGGGCGGCGGTGAAAGCTGGAGCGGACATAATAGTAACGGGCACCGCGATAGAGAAGGCCGGCTCCCTGGATAAGGCCGAAGAAAAGCTCAGGGAGCTGAACAGGGGTATAAAGGGATGAGGCTCAGGCCTCGGAGAGAACCCTGAAGGTTATCCTTCCGTTCTTGACTATCTTTTTGAGCTCCGCCAGGAGCTTTGGGGCGTCGTCCTCGACGATCTCCATCCTGATCTCGCTGATGCCCTCCGCTGTGGGCGGGAAGAAGTGTATGTCCCTAATCTTGCCCCTAACCTTGGAATACAAACGGCTCAGAATCTTTCCCCTCCCCTCATAGGGCAATCTTATGTCGAGTTCAACGATTTGCATACATACCACCGCTTTATTCTATGAACGGGGCCGTATATAACCTTTTTCATGAACGAGGATTATCGGTTCCCGGGCGGAATATTCTCTCGGGTTATAGGACGTTTCGAAATATTTATCCCCCACCGCTTCGATTTACATCGGGGTGAAGCCCATGCGCGCATTTATCTCCCTCGACCTTGAGGGGTTGCCGTACATAGTCAGCAGGGAGCACCTCTTTGTCAGGGGAGCCCTGTATACTGAAGCCAGGCGGATAGCGACTGAGATCGTGGGGACTGCTGTCAAAGCACTCCACGAGAACGGTTTTGACGAGGTCATCGTGGCCGACAGCCACGGGCCGATGGTGAACATCCTTCCGGAGGAGATGCCGGAGTACGTCGAGCTCGTCAGGGGCTTTCCGAGGCCGCTCAGCATGGTGGCCTTCGCGAAGGGGAGCGACGCGGCCCTCTTCCTGGGATACCATGCCAAGGCAGGCACTGGCTACGCCACCTTCGACCACACCTACAGCGGGGCGAGCGTGGACAGGCTCGAGATAAACGGCGTGGAGGTGAGCGAGTTCCTTATGAACGGCTACCTCCTCGGGAGCTGGGGAATCCCTGTTATCCTCGTAGGGGGCGACAGAAGACTCATAGAGACCGATGTGGGGAACCATGCCCCGTGGGCTGTTGGAATTCCTTTTAAAGAGGCGTCCTCGCGCTATGCCGCCAAGAGCCCCAGTATGGCGAGGATAAAGGGTATGCTCGAGACGGGTGTGAGGGAAGCCATTGAAAGGCTGAGAACCGGGAGGACAAAGCCCCTGGTGACGGAGGAGCCCGTACACGTTACCCTGCGCTTCCTGAACAGCGCCTTTGCCGACGCGGCCGAGCTCCTGCCATCCGTAAAACGCGTCGATGGAAAGACCGTGGAGTTCGAGGCAGAAACGGTGGAGGACGCGTACAGGATATTCGAGCTCCTTACCCTGGCCGCCGCCGGTGTCAACGCCGTGGTTACGAGGTAAAGCTTAAGTTATGAAGGTGCAAAAGGACAATGCCCCCGGGAAACCGCGGGGGATGAGCGCCTCGGCGAGCCGTGAGTCCCCTTCGCTCCCCGGGGGCACAGTTTTATAAGAGCATGCCCAAGTTCTGACTATGTGGAAAGAGGCCCTGGCGACCCTGCTTGTTCTCATAGTGCTCTCATCTGGGTGCATCACCCCACTCGGTGAGGGTGGTGGGGGAGCCAACAACTCGTCGGAGACCTCCAAGGTCTCGCCGTCACACTTTACCATTCCGCCGGCCACGTGGACCAACCCCCTCGTGGAGTGGAGGAACACGACGGTATCCCTGCCTAGCCAGGACGCCGAGCTCAGCTGTCCGGGAATCCTCTGGCGCTACATTCTCAGGGACGCACTCCCATGTATGCTGAGCAGGGAAGAGCTTGCGGTCATATCGCCCCTCGCGGAGGAGCTCAAGGGGGGAGACCTCACCCAAAGCGCCTGGAACGTCCTCGCCTGGGAAGGGGGGTGGCTGAGCTACGACTGGGAAAAGGCCAAGCAGCCCTTCGCCAAGGTCATAATACACCCCGACGGGCGGCAGGAGATT
>JAMOTW010000009.1 GCA_027062125.1 Thermococcus sp. | reverse complement strand
AAGCTTGTTGAAGAACTGTGCAAAAACTGAATTGAAGAATTAAATAAATCAGGAAAATTCACATGCCGCCACTAACGGCGAGCTCAATGATCTTCCTTATCTCGACGAGGAACTCCATCGGTATGTCCTTGAGCATCGGTTCGAGGAAGCCCTTGACTATGAGTTGCGTTGCCTTCTCCTCGCTCAGACCGCGTGACATCAGGTAGAACAGCTCCTCCTCGCGTATCTTGCCTATCGCAGCCTCGTGGCTGAGCTCGGCGTCGTCAACCTTGCTGACGAGTCCGGGGTAGGTCTCCATCGTGGCACTGTCGCTCATGAGCAGGGCGTCGCAGCTTATGTGTCCTTTAGTCTTTGGAGCCTCTGCCTTTATGATACCTTTAGTTATCACGGTGCTCTCGTCCATTATGACTGCTTTACTAGCGTTTATTCCGGCGGCCCCCCTGCCCTGGAGGTACATCTCGCCGCCGAGGTCAACGTACCAGTCCTTCTGGCCGAGGATTATGCCGTTCAGCTCAACGTAGCCGTTCTCGTCCACCCAGTACTTGGGGTTGGCTATGTTGCTCCTTCCGGTTCCAAGGCCGACGGTGGTGTTGATGAAGCGGGCTCCCTTGCCAATTCTCGCCCTGGTCATCGGCCTTGTGTGGACGTACTCCGGCCAGTTCTGAAGGACGGTGAGCTGGGCCTTGGCCCCGTCGCCGATGTAGGCCTCGGTCATGTCGAGGTGGAGTGAGTGCTTGACGAGGACCGGCGCGGTACAGCCCTCAATGAGGTGGAACTCGGTGTTCTTTTCGGCTATGATGATTATGTGCGGCGCCTGGGCCAGCGCACTCTCCTGGATGAGGAAGAACAGGTGTAGCGGGAAGGGAACCTTGAGGCCCTCCTTGACGTAGAGGAAGATTCCGCCGTTCCACACCGCCGTGTGATAAGCTGTAAGCTTGCTCTCGTCCGCCCGGAACATCTGGAGGAAATGCTTCTTAACAACGTCCGGGTACCTCTTGACTGCCTCTTCCATGGGCAGGACTATGAGGCCCTTCTTCTCCCACTCCTTGAGGAACTCGTTGTAGATGACCCCGGTGTCTGTCTGAACCGCCAGACCGGCTATGTACTTCTGCTCGACCTCGCTTATGCCGAGCCTGTCGAGGAGCGCCTTCATCTCCGGGGGCAGGTCGTCGAGGCTCTCGATGTTCTCGGGAACGCCGGCTATCTCCGGCTTGGCGATGAACTTAAGCAGCTCCTCCTCGCTTATGACAGGGTCGTTGTGGGGTGCCCTCTCAAAGGCCTCCAGGGCCTTATACCTTATCCTCGTCATCCACTCTGGTTCCCTGTTCCTCTCCACCAGGTTCTCTATCTCCTGGGCGATTATCTCCTTGGCCTCCTGAACGGTTATCGTCATTCTCCCACCTCCTCGAATATCCTGCCGAAGCCCTCGCTCTCTATCCTGTCAACGAGCTCTCCAGAACCGGTCTTCACAATCCTGCCGTCCTTCATGACGTGAACCCTGAGCTTCTCCCTATCGAGGTGGCCGAGAATCCTGCCGTAGTGGGTGATGAGGAGTATGGCCGTTCCCTTCTGGTGGAGCTCCTCTATCTTCCGGCTTATGACGCTCAGGGAGTCAACGTCGACGCCGCTGTCGGGCTCGTCGAGGATGAGAAGCTTCGGCTCTATGAGGAGCGCCTGGAGGAGCTCAAGCCTCTTCCTCTCGCCGCCTGAGAAGCCAACGTTAACGTAGCGGTGCAGGTCTTCTTCTTTGAACCAGAGCTCCTTGGCCTTCTCCACTATCATGTCGTAGGCTTCGACGGGGTCCATCCCCCTGACCTCGGCCAGAACCTGCTGGAGGAACTCCATTATCCTGACGCCCTCAACCTCGTGGGGGTGCTGGAAGGCCAGCATTATCCCCCTCTTGGCCCTCTCGTCCGGGCCAAGCCCGGTGATGTCCTCGCCGTCAAAGAATATGGAGCCGCCTGAGACGCGGTACTTCGGGTGGCCGGCTATCGTGAGGGCGAGCGTTGATTTCCCGGAACCGTTCGGTCCCATGACGACGTGAAACTCGCCGGGGTTCACCGTGAGGTCGACACCCCTGAGTATGGTTTTATCCTCTACCGAGACGTGAAGGTTCTCAACTTTGAGCATTAGCTCACCTCCGTGGGTAACGTGGACGGTACGTTTTTTAAGCATTTCTGGACAGAGATGTGAAATGAGTCCCCAGAATGGGGGAAATCCAGAGAGAGGTTTAGAAAAGGGAGAAGTCTCAGAGGGAAAGCGGAAGGGCCTCCCTTATGCGCCTGAGGAGCTCCTCCTTCCTCTCGTTGTCCTCCAGAGCTATCTCGAGCACCTGGCCTATGGTCTCGACGGGGAATATCTGTATCTTCTCCGCCTTGTCCTTGCTGAGGAAGACGTCCTTCTCGTTGGCCTTGGGGATTATGACGGTCTTTATGCCGGCCTCGATAGCGGCCTCTATCTTCGGCGTCGCACCGCCTATCGGGAGAACCTCACCGAGGACGCTCAGCGAACCGGTCATGGCAACGTCCTGCCTTATCGGTATCTCCTCCAGGGCCGAGATAACGGCGGTGGCAACGCTTATGCTGGCTGAATCACCCTCAACGCCCTCGTAGGTCTGGAGGAACTGGACGTGGATGTCGTATCTGCTGATGTCCTCGCCCTTGTAGCGCTTGATTATAGCCGAGACGTTCTGGACGGCCTCCCTCGCTATCTCTCCGAGCTTTCCTGTGACGATTATCTTGCCCTCCTCCTTGCTCGCCGCAGGGGCAACTGCCGCC
>JAMOTW010000008.1 GCA_027062125.1 Thermococcus sp. | reverse complement strand
GACGGCAACACCCAGTACATGCGCCCTCTGCCCGGCAAGGCGAGGATGTATCCGGAGACGGACATACCCTCGATATTCATCCCGCCAGAGGAGAAGGAAAGGATCAAGGCCAACCTCCCGGAGCTCCCGCAGGAGAGGGTCGAGCGTTACGTCAAGGAGTACAGGATTGACAAAAGCCTGGCAGAAACCCTTGTTAACGACGAGCGCGACGAACTCTTCGAGGAGCTCGTGGAGAAGGGTGTGAAGCCCTCGCTGGCCGCTTCAATCCTCGTTGTCGTCCTCAAGGGCCTCAAGAAGGAGGTTCCAATTGAAAACATCACCGACGACCACATCAGGGAGGCCTTCCAGCTCTACACCGAGGGCAAGATAGCCAAAGAGGCCTTCGAGGAGATATTCAAGGAGCTCGCGCTCCATCCCGAGAAGAGCGCCGCCCAGGTGGCCGAAGAGAAGGGACTCACCCTGCTCAGCGAGGAGGAAGTTGAGCGCATCGTAGAGGAAGTCGTCCAGCAGAACATCGAGGTCATCAAGGCCAAGGGCATGGGTGCGATGGGCATGATAATGGGCAGGGCGATGGCGAAGCTCCGCGGAAGGGCGGACGGAAAGCTCGTCAGCTCGCTCGTCAGGAAGAAGATTCAGGAGCTCAGCGGAAGCTAACCTTTTAAGCCCCTTTTCTTACTTTCCATTATGGTCAAGGCGAAGTTCGTGGTTCACTACTATGAGGTTGATGACGAGGGCGAACCGAGAAAGGCCCTCAAAAACTACATTGCACTCTTCTCTCCAGATGTTAGCACTCTAGCAGACGCCCTTCTGCAGGCCTCGTATTTAAGCCCTAAGATAACCGTCGTGAAAACTCCAAATGTAATCTACGTAGCTCCCGGCGAATATGAGATTGCAGGAAAGGCCTGGGAGTTCATCGTGGGAAGAGAAGAGGGCCTTAGAAAAGTGGCTGAAGAAATTCTCGGTGTGAAGAGACTTAAGCTTGACACCATCGTGAACATCGTTCAGGCCGCCCTCTGGTTTCTAGTTCTCCTTTTAGGATACCTCGGCTACAGAAACGACATTCTCAGACATTTCTCATCGTATATGGTACTCCTTCTTGCCCTCTCCTGGGCGATTGAGAACTTCAGGAGGGGCTACAAAAAGCGGGAGAGGGTCAGAGCATCGGCTCCTCATCACGCTTCAGAGTGAGGGAAACTGCTCATCATCCCCAATGTCCATTCAGCATGCTCTTTTAAAGTCTGTTCTGCCCAAAAGCAAAAATTCTTTAACGTATAAGGTTGCTCCATCCCTTATGAAGCTGATAAATGCGGTCTCGGTTCTTTATTATCAGTTGAGCGTCCATCCGGAGCGGGTTAGGGAGGTCTTTCCGTCTGCCCTTGAGTTCAAGAACCCGAGCGGGGAAAGCTTCTCGATAGTCGAGCCCCCGAAAGGGAATACCGGATTTCTCGTGATTGACCTTAAGGGAGAAAACCGGCATATATTCGTCCTTCCCGTTGGGGAGGAGCTGGTTTTAATCAACGACGTGCTCCCGAGAGTTTTTGTGGTAGCGCGTAAGGGCCTCGGCGATTTCTTTAGGGCACTTGCAGAGGACGACCTCGATGAAATTCTCGACAAAGGTCTGAGAAAGAAGGGCAAAAAGTGGCGCTTCCTAATAGACTTCCTTGCAACGCTTGCAGTAGTCTCCGTTGGGGATTACTTCCACTTAGGGCTCTGGGGCGCCATACTCCTCGGCGCAGTCTTTGGAGTCGTGGAATACCTCCTCGGTCCTAAAAAGGGGAGCTTTCATAACATGGCAACGAAGCTTAATGAAAAGACCGTCAAAAAGGTATACGAAGTCTCGGAAAAGAAGGGAAAAGTCGTGAAGGTGTCCCTTTAGCGCCCCAGCTCCTTGTGGGCCTTCGCTAAGTGCTTCGCCGCTATGGCCGCGAGGAGCGAGAGCTCGCCCGCTAGGACAGCACCAGCAACTATTTCTGCGAACTTCTTGGCGTTCGTTCCGGGCGGGTCTCCGCCGCCGGCGACGCCCATGATCGAGAGGGCCTCCCTCTGGGTCGGGACGCGGGTTCCACCGCCGACTGTTCCGATTTCAAGGCTTGGCATCGTTACGCTGATGTAGAGGTCTCCCTCAGGGGTGACCTCGGCCAGGGTTATGCCGTGCGAGCCCTCAGTAATCTGGGCCTCGTCCTGTCCGGTGGCGAGGAAGATTGCACCGACGATGTTTCCGAAATGAGCGTTGAAGCCGTAGGAGCCGGCCTGTGCGGAACCCACGAGGTTCTTGCGGTAGTTCACCTCGGCTATGAGCTCCGGCGTGGTCTTCAGCTTTTTCTCGACGATTTCGCGCGGGACTATCGCCTCTGCTATGACGGTCTTTCCGCGCCCGTTGATGAAGTTCATCGCGTTCGGCTTCTTGTCAACGCAGAGGTTGCCCGAGAGCGCTAAATAGCGAACGTCCGGGAACTCCTCTTCGATGACTTTCATTATCTCCTCGCTCGATATCGTGACCATGTTCATGCCCATTGCATCGCCGGTCTCGAACTCAAAGCGCAGGTAGAGGTTGTTGCCGACGATGTAGGGCTTTACACCCCTCAGCTTCCCGTGTCTGGTGACCTTACTGACCGCCTTCTCCTGGAGGTAGTCGATGTTGGCCTTCACCCACTCTGCGACTTCTCTCGCCCTTCTCGCGTCCGGGCACTTGAGGAGCGGTGCACGAGTCATTTTATCATCAATGAGAGTCGTCTTAACTCCGCCGGCCTCGGTCAGGGCGGAGCAGCCGCGGTTAACGCTGGCAA
>JAMOTW010000007.1 GCA_027062125.1 Thermococcus sp. | reverse complement strand
GAAGCTCGAGCCCTACGAAGCCTACCGCCTGGCGAAGGCCAGCTTCATGGACGAGGCGGATGCCATATTCATCAGCTGCACCAACCTGAGGACCTTTGAGATAATCGAGGCCCTTGAGGAAGACCTCGGCGTCCCCGTCGTTACGAGCAACCAGGCATCCTTCTGGCTCGCGCTGCGTGAGATGGACGTCATGGAGAAGATTCCGGAGCTCGGCAGGCTGTTCGCTGAGTTCTGAGGAGTTCAGCCGCTTTCATGGTGCTTTTCCTTTCTCGTCATTTTCTCCGCGGGAACGAAACCCTTTTAAGAACCGCGCCACATTTCTCAGATGTTAGTCACTGAGGGTGATACATATGGGGCTCCTGGACGAGGCGAGGAAGCTTTCGATCTACACCGCCTACAACACGAACGTCGACGCGATAACCTACCTCAATGGAGAGACCGTTCAGAGGCTCATAAACGAGTTTGGAGCCGAAGCGGTGAAGAAGAGAATGGACGAGTACCCGAGGCAGATAAACGAGCCCCTTGACTTCGTCGCGCGGCTGGTTCATGCCCTCAAGACGGGCAAGCCGATGGCGGTTCCCCTCGTCAACGAGGAGCTCCACACCTGGTTCGATTCCCACTTCAAGTACGACGTCGAGAGGATGGGCGGCCAGGCGGGCATAATAGCGAATCTCCTCGCCAGCCTCGACTTCAACCGCGTTCTGGTCTACACCCCCCACCTCGCGAGAAAGCAGGCAATGATGTTCGTGGACAGGCCGAACCTTTTCTACCCCGTCGTCGAAGATGGGAAGCTCGTCTTCAAGCATCCCTACGAGGCCTACCGCGAGGGGGACCCGATAAAGGTGAATAGAATCTTCGAGTTCCGCGCTGGGACGACCTTCAAACTGGGGAACGAGACGGTAACGGTTCCCTTCTCGGGCCGCTTCATCGTTTCGGCCCGCTTCGAGAGCATAAGGATCTATACCGAGCCGGAGCTGAAGCCGTTCCTCCCGGAGATAGGTGAGAGGGTTGATGGGGCCATCCTCTCCGGGTACCAGGGGATTAAACTCCGCTATTCAGACGGGAAGGACGCGAACCACTACCTCAGGGAGGCCAAAAAGGACATACTCCTGCTCAAGCGCGAGAAGGACGTTAAAGTTCACCTCGAGTTCGCGTCGATACAGAACCGGGAGCTAAGGAAGAAGGTCATCTACAACCTCTTCCCGCTCGTCGACAGCGTCGGCATGGACGAGGCGGAGATAGCCCACGTCCTCAACGCCCTCGGCTACTCGAAGCTCGCGGACAGAATTTTCACATACAACCGCATAGAGGACACGGTCCTGGGCGGGAAGATACTCATCGACGAAATGAACCTCGAAATCCTCCAGATCCACACCATCTACTACATCATGTACATCACACACGCCGACAACCCGCTGAACGAGGACGAGCTGAGGAGCAGCCTCGAGCTCGCCACGACCCTTGCCGCGGCGAGGGCTTCCCTGGGAGAGATACGCTCGCCCGAGGACTTTAGGGTCGGCCTTAAGGTCCCCTACAACGAGCGCGGCGAGTACGTCAAACTGCGCTTCGAGGAGGCGAAGAGGAGGCTCAGAACGAGGGAATACAAAGTGGTGATAATCCCCACGAGGCTTGTTAAGAACCCGGTCTCAACGGTTGGCCTGGGCGACACTATCTCCGCGGGAGCATTCACGAGCTACCTCGCGATGCTGAGGAAGAAGGGTGAGCTTTGAACGTTCAATATTTTTGGTACGGTATGGCGTACCAAATGCTTTTAAAGATTGATACAGCACAGCGTACCGTTCTCTACTCCATCAGCCCCTCTATCAGCCTCGCCTTCTCCTGCGCCTTTCTGAGGTGCTCGACGGTGACCTTGGTGTAAATTTGCGTCGTTGAGAGGTTCGAGTGGCCGAGGAGTTCCTGGATGGCCCTTATGTCAACGCCGTTTTCGAGCATGTGGGTCGCGAAGCTGTGGCGGAGCTTGTGGGGGGTAACCTCAACGCCGGCCCTCTCGCCGTATTTCCTCAGGAGGTGCCACACCGTCTTCGGTGAGAGCCTGTCCTTTTCTCTCCTTCTCTCCTCGACGAGGAGGTACTCGCTGTCGTCCTCTCTGCTCTCAAGGTAGTCCCCGATCGCATCGCTCAGGAAAGCCGGAATCGGGACGACCCTGTCCTTTGCCCCCTTACCGCCGCGCACGACTATCAGGTTCCTTTCAAGGTCAACGTCCTTCCTCTTGAGGTTGCACAGCTCGCTGACGCGCAGGCCCGCGCCGTAGAGAAGGAGGACGATGAGCCTGTCGCGCTTCCTCGTCGGCGGAATGACCGAGATGAGTCTCCTGACCTCTTCCCTCGTTAGGGCCTTCGGCAGGCTCCTCGGAACCTTGGGGGGCTTGAGCTTTTCCGCCTCCTCATCCGCCCCCTCGAAGCGGAAGTACGCTCTCAGAGCCTGGACGACGAGGTTTAAACTCCTGTTCGAGTAGCCTTCCTTCCTGAGGCGGGCGAGAAAACGGAGGGCGGAGCGGGAGTTCAGCTTCCCGCCCCACTCAAGGTAGCGCCTGACGTAGTAGGAGTACATCCTAATCGTGTTCGGGCTCTTGCCCTCGAGGTCAAGGTACGTTCCGAACTCCTCTACGATGTCCTCGATTTCACTCATTGTCGATGCCCTTCAGGAGCCTCTCTATGTCGTCGGGCTTCACTTCGGGGTTTTCAACGATGTTCGCCTCATCCGGCTCGGGTGGGGCCGGAGGCTCCTCCGGGGGTTCCGGCGGCCTCGGCTCGGGTCTTTCCTCCCTCTCGAACTCCTCCCTTATCGA
>JAMOTW010000006.1 GCA_027062125.1 Thermococcus sp. | reverse complement strand
GCGGACCTTGACGGTCACGGCCGCCACCTCCCGGATAAAGGGGAGAAGGGGGATTTAAAAAGGTGGCGTCAGGTGCAGTCCGGTTCCAGCACCTCAGCCAGCCTCTCCATTTCATCTTTTCTCAGGTGTTTTTTCAGGTACGCGAGGGTCTTGCAGGCGGCGGTTCCCCCCTCGTCACCCATGTAGTCGAGGGCCGCGTGGAAGAGCACGGAGTGGCAATCCTCCAGGTGGACAACGTCGCACCCGGGGCGGGTCGGCGTTGGATGGTCGCTTTCTCCGTTTGGATAGACGAGCTTCAGCGCCGGAATGGCGGAGCCGAAGAGGATGACCATTAAAAGGAGGGCCGCAATCACCCTGGATGAACCGTTGAGGGGTAGCTTCGCAACGAGGAAGAACCAGAGCCAGAAGACGCCAACGATGAGGAATGCAACGAGGGTACCGAAGAACATCGCCACAAAGCTCTCGTCTGAGCCGAGGCTTTTCACGGCCGATTTGATTGATAGGAGCCACTTCAAAGGCGGACCTGACCTGAAGGCTACGGCCGTCGCGTTGGCCCGGCAGAGCTCTCCCTCAAGCCTGAACATGAGGTAGCTCCTCTCAACGACCTGAAAGGCCATCTCAACCTCCTCATCACTTCCGTTCGCGAGGGAGCTCCTGAGGTAGTTTACGGAGTCGTTCAGCTCCCGGGAGAGGTACCAGAGCAGGTATTCGTACTCCGGATTTGGCTCCCCGAGCTTTCCGGGCACTACAATTTCCAGCTCCCCGTCGTCATAGCGGTGGCCGATCGCTTTATCAAGGAGCTCCTCCGGAGGGAGGAACGACTCGACCTCCATCCGGTAAGGTGCTGGGGAAAGGTTGCAGGGAAGGGAGATGGCCCTTTCCCTGGCCTTTTCGAAGGCAACCCACTGGAAGGCCGACGGGAGGATCATCAAAACAAGCGCCATCAATAGCGCCACCGAGACCTCCCTCGGAACCGGCTTCATCGCCCACCCTCCCCGTTAGCTACCCGTGAAGTGAACCCAAATCCTGTACCTGGCTGGAAACTTCATTTCCATTACCCGTTTCCGCTCGGCGTCTATAAACGCCTCAAGGTCATGAAAGTCCCTCTCGTCTATGTAGCCCCTGTCCAGGAGTTCCAGACCGAGTTTTTCAACCTCATCCAAATGGCGCAGGCGCTCCTGATCCTGGCATTCCCTGTCCCGGACCCACACAACACCGAGGCTCTCAAGTTCTGAGAAAAGCGCGTCCCTTTCGCTCTCGTTGAGCCAAAGCTCCAGGTCGTGGACGTAATACTCCGGATCCTCTGCACGCACCGGAGGGTTGTCCCTAAGGTGCTCCAGAAATGTTTTCTCCACCTCCGGCGTCGCCCCGACGTACCAGTCCTCGAGACAGGGAGGACTAACTGTGGAATTCCGCTCCACCGGCTGAACTCCAGCGAGGAATCCGTCAGGGATTGACGAGTGCCGCGCGTGGAACGGATAGCCCGTGAAGACGAAGGTGTAGCCAGCGAAGAGGAGAAATGCGAAAATCACCGCAACAACAAAAGCTGTTGTCGGTTTCCTATCGGCGAAGTCCTTTATCTCAAAGGCAAAGGCTATTCCTGCCAGGGTTATCACAAGAGCCTGAAGGAGTGTCCACCCCTGACCCGCCACGGGGAACAGCTCGACCGTCGCCTCGTTGAGACCCTCCCTGGATTCGGCTATGCTCTCGTTTAGCCAGATCACGTTGGAGAGCTTAAGGTAAAGCTCGCTACCGTTCCAGTTGCCCTTGTTTTCTTTTATCTCCTCAAGGATCCGCTCCATCTCCATAGAACGGTTATGGATCAGCTCCTGAATTTTGGGCCTGTGATCGTACACAACGGGCAGGCTGAGGTTTCCCTCTGTTCTGACGTGGAGAGTATAGCTGGCCTTCCATAGTATCTCCCCGTTCCTCTCGGCCTCGATGATGGCGTAGGTCTTTGGGAAGTAGATGCCGTAAGTTACGGGGGTAACCACGAGCACTGGAGCATCGGGCACGTCCCTAAGGAGAAACTGGGCTATGCCATAGTCCAAAAACGGAAGGACCACAAGGAGAAAGGCCAGAGCAAATGCCACCTTTGATTTCTTTCTCATCACTACCCCTCCAGGATTATCCGAACCACCCTCATGTCGCCGCAGTTTGGATAAATTACGCGATCAGTCCCAACCATTTCTTGAGAAACGTTCAGGAGGGCCACGAAGACCTCCTCGGGCAGAACATCACCGTAGAGGTCCAACAGGTCCTGATAAGCCGGAACCAGCGCTTTTTCCCACTTTTCTTCTCTCCTGCTGGCGCGAAGCTGAACGGAAACGGCCTTGACCGTGGTCACTTCCTTCAACCTGCCGACGAGGTTTTCCGCCTCGTCTGGAGGAAGGAGCAACACCACCGCCCGTGCCCTCTTTCTTCCGTAAACTTTCCAGTCCTTGGCCACTTTGATGGCGTCGATCAGCGCATCGTCCACTTTTTCGTTTCTAACGACGGCGTAAGTAACGCGGGTGCAGTCCCCATTGCTGGTCCACCACATCGGGCCCAGATTCATCAGTGGATCTTCTCCAGAGTCTCTCAGACTCGCGAAAACCACCAAGCCAACGAGGAGAACTCCCAGCCAGGTCTTTCTCCTGGAGACAAACTCAACCACCTCAGGCGCGGAGTGGAGGATGTAAATCGCGAGGGCTATGAGAAGCAGGGCAGTCCCCAGATACCAGGCCGAACCGGAGGAGTACAGGACGGCGTACGGGTAGGGCGGCCCCACGATTACAAGGGTTCTGTTCTCCGAACGCTCCAAGGCGCTCAGATCGACCTTCCACGGTAATGAGCGGACTAAGTCAAAGGCCGCCTTGTTGAGGTACGACTCGTTCTTAGTGTCGCACCAGACGGTGAGGTCCTCAGCCGTCATGTTGAGGTGGGTAAAGTACCTCTCGCGGGTGATATTCAGCAGTTCCAGGTACTCCTCCGAGTTCCTGGATCCTTCCATCTTTCCCTCGACAACAACGAGATAACTTCCGGTGTCCGGGTCGTACCTGTAGCCGACTATGCGCCCCCTTAGAGAGCTCACGTAAAGGTGAGGCATTAGGGGGCGTTTTTCCACGACGTAGCCCGTCATCGTACCGGCCATGGGATAGTCCTCCAGAACCTCGCCCACCTGGCGATAGCTCCACCACTGGGCGACGGTCAGGAGGATCACACCGGCCATCACGAGCACCGCGAGGCATCTTCTCGTAAAGAGTTTCATCACAACAATCACTGTTGATGTTCTTAAATACCTTTCGCAGTTGCAAACACGTCGCGGAGACAACCATCGAAACGCTAAGCTTTTATACGAAAAGAACCGAATTACTTCGGTGGTTTCTATGGCTAAGGGATTGGATACTAAAGACCTCGAAAAGTTCAAGCTCGTTGGGAACATAGACGCCTTCAGAAGAAAGCTCGTTTTCCAGGTAACGGAGATAAGTGTTGAAAAGGACGACTACTTCTCAAGGCTCTACCTCTACGACGGCAGGAAAGTTAAGCCCTTCACCTCTGGAAAGAAGGATGGAAACCCGCGCTTTTCACCGGACGGGAAGCTGATAGCCTTCACATCAAAGCGAGACAGGGAGAGCAAGGAGGCCGAGCTGTACGTTATTCCTGCCGATGGCGGTGAGGCGAGGCTTCTGGCGAAGTTCAAGTACGGAATCAAGAACATCCGCTTCACCGAGGACGGGAAGAGCATAGCGGTCGTCACGCCGGTAGAGGTTGAGAAAAAACCGAAGGACGACGTCCACATCATCAAGGAGATTCCCTTCTGGTTTAACGGCGTCGGCTGGGTCTACGGCAAGAGGAGCGTCGTCTATCTCGTTGACCTTGAGACGGGCAGGAAGAGGCGGGTAACCCCCAAGAACCTCGACGTCTCCCAGATCCGCTTCCACAACGGCAAGCTCTACTTCATAGCTCAAGAAGACCGCGAAAGGAAGCCGATGGTGAGCGACCTCTACGTCCTTGAGGGCAGGAAGGCGAAGAGACTAACCCCAGGCGAGTGGAGCGTTCAGGACTTCATATCCCTCGACGACGGCACGTTCATCCTCAAGGCCAACACCCGCGAGCGCGGGATTCCGACGAACACCCACATTTATCACTACAACCCCGAGACGGGCGAGATGAGGAAGCTCACCGCGGAACTCGACAGGGCTGCATACAACTCCCTGAACTGCGACGTCAGGGGAAGCCAGAGGGCAGAACTGGTTTTCAGAGACGGCTGGGTTTACTATGTCGCAACCGATGGTCCAAGGGCCAACCTCTTCCGCGTGAATCTTGAAGGAAAGATAGAGCGCGTCATTGGCGGCGACAGGAGCGTTGAGAGCTTCGCAATCGGCGACTACATAGCCTTCACCGCCCAAGACGCGGTCATTCCGACGGAGCTCTACGTTCTCAGGGATGGAAAGGAGAAAAAGCTCACGGACTTCAACGGCTGGATAAAGGAGTATAAGCTTTCCAAGCCGGAGCATTTCAAGGTCAAGGCCAGCGACGGCGCTGAGATAGACGCGTGGGTTATGAAGCCCGTTGACTTTGAGCCCGGAAAGAAGTATCCCACGGTTCTTGAGATCCACGGGGGGCCGAAGACGGCCTACGGCTACTCCTTCATGCACGAGTTCCACGTTTTAACTGCTAAGGGCTTCGTCGTGGTATTCTCCAACCCGCGCGGCAGCGACGGCTATGGCGAGGAGTTCGCTGACATAAGGGAGCACTACGGGGAGAGGGATTATCAGGACCTCATGGAGGTCGTTGATGAAGCACTGAAGCGCTTCGACTTCATCGACGGGGAAAGGCTCGGCGTTACGGGCGGTTCCTACGGCGGCTTCATGACCAACTGGATAGTCGGCCACACGAAGCGCTTTAAAGCGGCGGTAACCCAGCGCTCAATATCCAACTGGGTGAGCTTCTTCGGGACGACGGATATCGGCTATTTCTTCGCACCCGACCAGATAGGCGGCGACCCGTGGAGCAATACCGACGGCTACTGGGAGAAGAGCCCGCTGAAGTACGCGCCGAACGTCGAAACTCCACTCCTGATAATCCACTCGATGGAGGACTACCGCTGCTGGCTACCCGAGGCTCTTCAGTTCTACACGGTGCTCAAATACCTCGGCAAGACGGTTGAGCTCGCCCTCTTCCCGGGGGAGAACCACGACCTCAGCAGGGGCGGAAAGCCGAAGCACAGGGTCAAGAGGCTTGAGCTGATTGTTGGGTGGATGGAGAGGTGGCTGAAGGGGTAATTTCTCTCAGTCCCTCTCTTTTCACAACCCTTAAATACGTGAACTCACATATTTCTGTGTGGTGATGGCATGCCGAACATAACCCTCTCCGTCCCGCCCGACCTCTACCGGAGAATGAAGAAGCACCCGGAAATAAAGTGGAGTGAAGTGGCGAGAAAGGCCATAGCGGAGTATTTAGCCAAAATCGAGGCCGAGGAGCTCAGCTCGGATGAACTGCTCTCGCTCATTGGCGAGGACTTCAGGAAAGAGCTTGAGAGCACGCCTGTTGAAGAGTACGAGGAGGCGCTCAAGAAAACGAGGGATGCCGAATGGAAAAGGCTCTCTACGACACCAACGTCCTGATTGAGGCGGTAAAATCCCGCAAGAAGCTCGAAGGGTACACAACGGTTCTCAACGTCGTGGAGTTCCCGAGGGCGCTTGAACTAAACCTGACCGTGATAACGCCGAGCCTCGAAGATTACTTGCTCGCAATCAAGATATCTCAGGCAATGGTCAAGAAGGGAACGCCCGTTCCAGCGATTGATGCGATAGTTGCTGCGGTTGCAATGAACCGGGAGCTGACGCTCGTCACGAATGACAAGCACTTTGAATGGATAAAGGAAGAGTTTGAGGGGCTGAAACTTCAAAGCGTGTAGTTCAGAACCTTCTTTGCCCCCTCGATGCGTTCGGGGTAGACGTTCTTGAGTTCCGGATATGGGCTCGGATAACTCTGCCAAGAAGCATCGGCAGATTTGTCAGGTTCCAGCAACGGAACACATGCAAAATTTCGAAACGCTGGATTTTTAAAGGGCGAGTTGAGACGGAAACCATGCTCGGGATAATCCTGGCCTTCCCAGAAAAGCGGTGGGAAAACTACACCCTCCCCGTTGCGGATGAGCCGGTTGTTAAGCTCACCGAGAAACGTCTCCTAATGAGCAAGAGGATAGACGAAGTCATCACGGTGGTCAGAAAGGACAAGCTCAGGACTTATTCCCTCCACGTCTCGAATCCCCTTCCCGTTTCCGCGAGGAGCAGGATGGAGGCCCTCCTGAAAGTCCTCCCCGGGGAGCCGTTCTTCCTGGCCGAGGGCAACATGCCCCTGATAATGCCCTTCCTCGTGAACTACATGACCGGGCTCTTCTACGAGAACGAGCCGGAGGCTCTGATACCCGTCTGGAAGGACGGAACGGCCGAGGTCACGCATGCGGTCTATGAGCCCGATGCCCTGGAAGACGCGATAAACGCGGCCCTGGCAGAGGGTTACAGAAGTCTGAGCAGGATAACGGAGTTCCTCGACTACGAACCGCTGTCCATCGAGGAGCTTGCGAAGAGGAACCCCAAGGTGACGCTGAGCTTTTTCAAGGTGAAGAACTCCTTTGATGTCCGCTTTGCCGAGGAGACGCTGGAAGGCTTTAGTCATATTTGATTAGAAATTCCCCAAATTCTTAGAGAAGTTTTAAGTAGTATGAGAGCGTAAGGTAATCAGGGGCAGGAGAGACTTCTCTTTTGTCCAGAGTCCAAGAGGGGATGCCTATGAGAAGATTTTTTGGCGCAGCTCTATCGCTGCTTGTTATTTTCAGTTTGATGGCCTTTATAGGGCCTGGCAGCCGCCGACCCCGAAGGGGATAGATGTCATGCTCTTCAACTTCTACTACTACATCCGGTATCAGAGGAACCTCGAGTCCTTCAACGAGCTCTATCCGAAGGCCGTCGAGGGAGGAGTGGACAACGAGACACTCACCCTGGCCATCATGGAGAACGGAACCGCCGCGGACTACTACGCCAACGCCAGCCAGTACGGACCGGTCATAGCCAACTTCCCGAGGATATACATCTTCATAGACCTCAGGAAGGCCGCGCTCCACCAGAAAGGGGCGGTGGGAATACTGGGGGAAGCGATGGGCACTCCGTGAGCCATCACACCTCAACCATTTTTCTCACGCTTTTCCCAATCCCCACCGCCACCGCGGCCTTGAGCACGTCGAACGGCACGAAGAGGAGCACACCAAGGGCAAAGGCCTTCTCGAAGTCACCGGCAAGGAAGAGACCAAGCCGAAGCCAGCCGAGGAGGTATATGGCCGCGACTCCGAGGAGCGAGCCGAGAGCCATCCCCCAGACATTATCCCCGCTCTTTTCCGTCAGGTAACCTGCCAGAAACGCGGCTATCGGGAAGGCCAGCAGGTAGCCCCCGGTCGGACCGTAGATGTGGGCGAAGCCGCCGGAGAAGCCGGCGAAGACTGGAAAACCGACTGCACCTGCCACGAGATAGACCAGCTGGCTCAGGAGGCCGAGCCTCGAGCCGAGAACGAGGCCGCTCAGGAGGACGAGGAGGACCTGGAGCGTGAAGGGTACCGGGCCAATGGGAACCGTTATCTGCGCCCCGACCGCCGTCAGGGCCGCGAAGAGCCCCGCAAAGGAAACGTCCCTCGCGTTCATTTTACCCACCTTGCAAAGTTTTTAAACCCTTAACTTGAAATCCCCACGATGATCCGGGTTAAAAACCTTTGGCATGTCTACGAGAACGGCAGGGAGGCCCTCAGAGGGATAGACTTCCAGATGGGGAACGAGATAGTGGCCTTAGTCGGTCAGAACGGGAGCGGAAAGACCACCCTCGCGAAGCATCTGAACGGCCTCCTGAAACCGACGAAGGGGATGGTCGAGGTCGACGGGCTCGATACGAGGGAGCATACCGTCGCGGAGCTGAGCAGACTCGTTGGCTACGTCTTCCAGAACCCGGAGCACATGTTCTTCGAGGAGGACGTTTTCAGGGAGGTGGCCTTCGGGCCCAGGAACCTCGGGCTGAGCGAGGATGAGATAGAGGCGCGCGTGAGGTGGGCTTTAAGGGCCGTCAATCTGGAAGGCTATGAGAACAGAACCCCCTACTCGCTGAGCGGGGGCGAGAAGCAGAGGCTGGCCATAGCGTGTGTTCTGGCCATGAGGCCGAAGTACCTGATTCTTGACGAGCCCACGACTGGCCTGGACGCGAGGAGCTCCGAGAGCGTGGTAAAAACCATAAGGAAGCTTCACTCGGAAGGGCACGGGATACTCGTCATAACCCACGACATGGAGCTGGTTCTGGAGCTTGCAGAGAGGGTAGTTCTGCTCCACGACGGGAGGAAGGCCTTCGACGGGCCGGTCGAGGAGTTCTTCTCGATGGAGCTTCACGATTACGGGCTTGAGAAACCCGAGCTTCTCCGGATAAGTGAGAAAGCCGGGGTGGGCTTCGTGAGAAACGTTCCCGAACTGGTGGAGGCGCTGGCGGGTGGTGGGCGGTGATATATCCGTTCTACTCAGAGAGGGGCTCACTCCTTCACTCCCTCGACCCGAGGGTTAAGATACTCGGAACGGCATTCGGGATAGCGGCGATAATGCTCTACAACGACCCCAAGGTGCTGATTCCCCTGTTCTTCGTCTTCCTCCTCGTGGGGAGGTTCCTCGGGAAGATACCGGTGGGAGAGCAGCTCAGGCTCCTGAAGCCCCTCCTGCCGATAGTCATCATAACGATAATCGTGTGGCCCCTCATTTACGAACCGAGGCTCAAAGGGCTGCTCTTTGGAATCTCCTTCGCCACCAGGTTGCTCACCTTCGCCCTCTTGACCTTCCTCCTGCTGATAACGACGAACCAGAGGGATTTGATCCTCGGCTTCGTGAGGCTAGGAATGCCCTACGAGTTCGGGCTGACGATATCGATAGCCCTCCGCTACATCCCGACCCTCTACATCCTCTCAAGGAACATAATGGACGCCCAGAGGAGCCGCGGCTGGGAGGTGGAGAAGGGCAACTTCCTGGTCAGGGCTAAGAAGATGACAGCCGTCCTCATACCGCTTCTCGTGGCCTCGCTCAAGACCGCCCACGAGCTGAGCATAGCCCTCGAGAGCCGGGCCCTCGGTGCATCTGAGAAGAGGACGTTCCTCTACGACATCAGGATGGGGCGGAGGGACTACGTTGCGATGGTCCTCGTTCTGGTTCTGTTCGGGCTGACCCTCTACGCGCGCTACGGCCTCGGAATCGGGCACGTGGAAATCTACGGTTAGAGAAACGGCTTGACCAGCGAGTCTATTGGAATCGAGTGGTCGCCGACGCTCGCCACGTATTCCGCCGGGGCGCGGAGAACGGTGAGGTTCATCCTGTAATGACCCCTGTAGGAGCTCGTCCTCAGGACGGCAAGGGCCTCGAAGAGCTCCGGGAGGTCGTAGAGCCGCGTGAACTCCCCGGGAAGGTCGAGCTCGTTCAGGTCGAGGGTGAAGTGGCTGAGAACGAGGATGAGACCCTTCTTGTCCACGACCCTCCTCATCTCAACGAGCTTTTCTGCGGAGCGGTTCAGAAGGGCTGGGAAGCGGGAGACGATTACGAGGGAGCCGTCCTCCACCAGCTTGAGGGCCTCGACCAGCTCGTCGGCCGAGTAGACGTTGCCAGCGTAGAGGTTCGAGACGTCCTCCGAGAGCTTCCTCAGGTGTCTGAGTGAGAGGGAACCGCCGGGACCGACGTGGTATACGGGTCCGTTTTTCAGGTGGGAGGCCGTGAGATGATGAAGAAAAACCGTCTCGGCGAGCTCGTCGGTGGAGACCATCCCGGATAGGCTCCCCTCCGGAAACGCCAGGGGGAAGGAATCGAAGGGTTTTACCTCCTTGGACTCGAGCTCGGCCGGTTTGAAGAACATAGGCATCACATAGTTTAGCGTGCTGGGGATATTTATACCTTACCCCAAACCAAAATAAAGAGAAACTCAGAGCGCCGCGAGTGCGCCTTAGCTAACTGTTCTTTTTGAGTGAAAATTTTAAAAGTCTTAGTGATTAAATGTGAGTGTATGGTAGTGAAGGAAAAACTCTACACGCTCAAACAGGCGAGCGAAATACTCGGCGTCCACCCGAAAACAATCCAGAAGTGGGACAGGGAAGGGAAAATCAAAGTCATCAGAACCCCCGGCGGGCGAAGAAGAATTCCCGAGAGCGAGATAAAACGCCTCCTCGGAATAAAACCTGAAGAAGGCCTAATCATCGGTTATGCAAGAGTATCCAGCCACACCCAAAAAGACGACTTGAAAAACCAAATCGAGGCAATAAAAGAATACGCAAGAGAAAGAGGATGGGAAATCCAAATCCTCAAGGACATTGGCTCAGGACTAAACGAGAACAGGAAGAATTACCGCAAACTCCTTGAGTTAGTTGCAAGAGGAGAAGTCTCGAAAGTCATTATTACGTATCCAGACAGGCTCGCCCGTTTTGGGTTCAAAACACTCGAATTCTTCTTCCAGCAACACGGTGTAGAGATAATAACAATCCACGAGAGAGACAAGACCCCGAGAGAAGAACTCATTGAGGACTTGATAACCATAATCCGCCACTTTGCGGGAAAATTGTATGGAATGCGTTCCCACAAATACAAAAAACTCAAGGAGGGCGTGAAAAAACTCATAGAGGAGGTCGAGAATGAGTGAAAATCGTCCTCACCTACAAGGTGACCCACAATTGGGCTGTCGACAACCTCCTCATCGAGTATCAGAGAATCCTTCAGCGGGCGATTGACGAAATCTGGGAAAACACGACTTGGAAGGAGAAGAAAATCCAACACCGCTACCCAATCGGAAACGGAAAATACAAGTATTACGAGACCACCCGACTGATTCCCTATTTCCCAAAATCCAACGGGTTCAAGAGGGAGCTCAGAAACGAACTTCTCAAAAACTGGCCCTTCGCCAAACACTACGTTGATTCTGCCATAAAAACCGCCTACTCAATCCTTGAGAGCTGGAGACAGAACTACCTAAAAGGAAGGAGAAAAAGAAGAAAACCAGTCGTGAAGAGGAAATTCGTGCGGGTCAAAACCACTCTGATGAAGGTTGAAGGCTCAAAAATCAGGATAACGGTCAAACCGAGGGAAGAATACCTCGAACTCGACTATTCTGGCGAGTGGTTCTACGAGAGGATTAAGGGCTGGAAGGCTGGCGAGCTGATAATCAGGGAGAAGAACGTTTACCTGACCTTCTCCAAAGAAGTGGAATTCACAGGCAGGATTAAAATCGGGATTGACAGCAACCTGATGAGTCTTGACGTTTATCATCCTGAGAAGGGCTGGATTAGGGTGGACTTGAGTGAACTCCACAGGATTGCAGAAACCTACGATGGGATTATTGATAAACTCAAGAGCATTCAGAGGAAGGCTCCGAAGAGGATTGGAATGCTCTTAAAGAAGTATTACACCCGCAGGAAGAACAGGATTGAGGACTTCCTGAATAAACTCGCTGTCCAGTTATCAAGGGAGTTTCCCGACGCCCACTTCATCTTCGAGGATTTGAACAAGTCTAAAATGCTGGAGAACGGTTCGAGAAAGTTTAATCGCAAACTGTCCCGCTCTACTTGGGGTAGAATCGTCCAGAAACTCTCTTACCGTGCTCCTATCGAGTTCGTCAATCCTGCTTACACTTCCTCCACCTGCCCGAGATGTGGGAGTGGGTTAGAGTCCCAAAACGGGCTGGTGGTTTGTGAATGTGGGTTTATTGCTGACAGGCAGTTCCTTGGAGCGTTTAACATTTGGGTGCGGGGAGTTGGGGTTCCCCTGAGCGGGGGTGAGGCCGGTGATTTACTCCCCGATGAACCCGGAGGGGAGTTGAGGCGGATGAGCCCCAAGTCCGTCGTGAGGGTGGACTTGAGAGGGAGGACGTTCACTCACGTTCCTCCCTAAAAACTCACGACGGACAGACCCCGATTGTGAATATTCCCAGGAACGCGAGGATCCCCATGACTATGGCCGCTATCACGGCCGAGAGTATCCACGCGAGGAAGGCCCTGAGCCAGCCGGTGTCAAAAACCGCCTTTATCACCCAGAGGTTGGCCAGGAAACCGAGTATCGGGCCGAGGGGATGAAATATTGCCCCGACGATAGCACTGATCAGGGCGCCCAATATTCCGCCACCGACTATCGCGATCATGGCCTTCCCTATAGAGGCGTTTTTGATTCCGATGAGCTTCACGGCCATCCACAGGAACAGGGCCGCTATGAAGAGCGCCAGCAGAACCCCGGGTATTGCCGCGGCGCTGATTCCAGAGATCATCGCGGGTTCATACATTCAACCACACCAACCAGCTTTAGGAGCTGGGATTTATTAAAGTCCCCTTTTTCGCTCCAAAAGACCTTTAAACCGGGAGGGAGATTCACCCTTGGGGGAGAAGATGCTGGAATCACTGTGGCACCAACTCTGGGAGTTCTTCTACACCTACTTCTGGGAGCCCATGTTCACGAGGAGCGGCTACAACGCGGTGAACACATTCGTCTACGCACTGCTCTTCGGTCTCGGCGTCATATACTCCTACCGATACATACTCAAGCCTCTAAAAATCAGGGTTGACGAGAGGCTGTTCTGGGCGGTAACGCCGATGGTCGTTTTTGGAGCGACGATCAGGGCGCTCGTCGACGGGGCAATTCTGCCTGAGAACCCGTGGATACTGACACCAGGAATATTCTTCACGGCGTTCATTCTCATAGTTCCGGCCATAGTGGCCGATGCGAAGCTCAAGGCCTATCCAAAGGTCACAATCGCATGGGGAACGGTCTTAGCTCTCTGGGCAAACTACCTTCTCATCACCCACGCAAAGAGCTGGGAACCCTACGAGCTGACGCTCGTCCACACGGTCGCATCCTGGATTCCTATACTCATATTATACAAATACAGGCCCTTCGACAGGCTCTACCTCTACGCGGTTCTCGCTCACTTCTACGACATAGCCTCGACTGTGGTTGCCATACACTTCTACGGCTACCGCGAGGTCCACTGGCTCGAGAACATCCTCGTCCAGCACTTCGGGGCGTACTTCTACTACCCCTGGATAACCATCATCCTCGTGATAGTCTACTACGGTCTCCAGAAGCTGGTTCCGGACGATGAGGAGAGGCGCTTCTGGTACCTGGCCATATACATCCTCGGCCTGGGGCCGGCCATAAGGGACCCGGCCCAGCTGGTGCTCCAGATAGGGGGCTGAGCCTCAGCCCGCCCTCTTTCCCCTCCTATCGGCCCTTCTCAGGGCAGGGGTTCCTCTCCCTGGTTTCCCGTGGTGCCCACGGCTTGATGGCCTCTGGTAACTTCTCTCCTCCCCGCTATCCTTGCGTATCATTCTGCCCTCCTCGATTTCCCTCTTCAGGACCTTCGCCTCTTCCTCCGCCCCCCTAACGCGGAAGACCCTCGCGATTCTCTCTATCGCTTCAAGCTTCCTGACGATGCCATCTAACCACGTGAAGACGTCGCCCGAGTAAACGATTAGGCCGTAGACCTTCCTGAAGTGCTCCGCTATCTGGGTCGGGTGCTTCCCGCTCCTGCGGAGCTCGATTATCAGGTTTCCAACGCGCTCCATCGCGTACTCGGTGCAGTCTTCCTCACCGCACATGAAGAACTCCTGGTAGAGTGTGAAGAGCCTCTCGGCGGCGTTCGGGCTCAGCTCCGGGATAACCCTGTCGAGCTCGTCCAGGATGGAGGCGAAGCTCGGCGAGAAGACGTTGGCGCTTATCCTGCCCCTCACGGCCCCCTCAAGCTCCCGCTGGAGCGTTCCGCTCAGGTAAAGGTTCTCGAAGGGATGAAGC
>JAMOTW010000005.1 GCA_027062125.1 Thermococcus sp. | reverse complement strand
AAAGCGACGGGAAGTTCGCCCTGGTTCCTGGGGAGCGGGCGATAATGGCGATGGAGCTCACGGAGAAGGGCTTCCTGATACTGAGGCCGAAGCCCCTCGAATACCACCTCGAGGAGATGGGCTTCGTCTCGGTTCCGCCGAGGATATGGGGCACCTGGGCAAGCTTTTCTATACCGTTCTCGTTCTACGGGATGCTCACGGACTTTCTGGAAGATTTCCGGAGGGATGAGACGAACGGCCTTTATCTCGCCTCCAGGGGCTCCGGAAGGAGGATAGAGGTCTACGCATACAAAGGAAGAACCAGAAAAGACCTCGGCATTCCCGTCTTCGGATACGCCCTCGGCCTCCACGGGCTGACCCTGGCGGACGAGTACCTCCGCGAGAAGGCCGAGGAGAACGGTGTTCCGGAGGAGAGGCTCCGCTACCTTAAACTGGGCCTCAGAAAGAGGAGGGATACCAAAGCGGGCCTGAAGGTCGGGATAGTTTGGGAGGAAGGGAAGCCGAGCGAGATAACGCTCAAGCTCTCAACCACGGAGCCGAAGGTGAGGATTCAGGGGCTCTACGGCGAGTTAATCGGTAAATCGCGCGGGGAACTGACGAGAACCGACGACTGGTACATCGTCGTTCACGCGGAGGACTTTGCGGGTGCGCTTCATAGGGTAATGACGGCCTTCGGGTGAAGGTATATTAACCCCAACCCCCTCTTTCATTTTTGGTGAAATCGATGCTCCCGAGCTGGCTAATCTATGCGGGTGTGGCCGCTGCTTTCATACTGCTGGCGATCGGTGTAACCAAAAAACTCGGCGAGGAGTGGGCGTGGGTTAACAGAAAGATAATCCACTTCAGCATAGTTCCAGCGGTTCTGATGTTCTACTACGGAAAAATTCCAGCAGATGTCTTCGGCGTCTCGGCCTTTATCTTCGGTGTCTTCCAACTGTGGCCACATATCAAAAAGAGGGAGTTCTCCTGGTATCAGATAGAGCACAACTACGGTGAGGTGTTCTTTGCCTTCTCTGCCTCGGCCATCGTTCTGTTGCTTCCCAAGGGATACGCAACAGCCCTCTTGCTTGCCATGGCAATAAGCGACGGGGTGACCGGGATAATCAGGCACTTCTATTTCAAGAGGCACGGCTTCAACGTCAAGCTGAAAAAGCACTGGACGGGGAGCCTCGGCTACCTGGCGACGGCGCTGGTGATAGCGTTTCTCCTACTTGATACGGCCACCATAGGAAAAATAGGATGGGCAGCGGTGCTGACCCTGGCCGAGTACCAGGGCTGGCTCGACGATAACCTGGCGGTCCCTCTGGTGGGAAGTCTTCTCTTTCTCCTCTACTGAGCCCACCTGACCTTCAAGCTGTCCTTCTTCACCTTGTTGAACTCCCCCACGAGGGCCTTTCCAGTCCTCTCCATGAAGTCCTCGATGTCGGTAATGCCGAGCTCCTTCAGGCCAATGGCGTTCACACCCTCCGGGATTCCCCTCGCTTCCACGTTTATTCCGATGTGGACCTTGACGCTGACCGGCGAAACGGTGGCTATCGAGATGCTGAGCTTCCTCCCGTTCACGTAGATGTCGTCGCCCTTTCTCTCAGTCTTCACGCCGTATTCAGTCAGAACCTCGCAGAGCTTGGCTATGAAGAGCTTCTGGAGCGTTGAGGCGAAGAGGGTGTTGACAAGATCAAAGACCTCGATTATGTAGTGAACCATGTCATCGCTCCTGATTTCCTTGCTCGCTCGGAGGTCTTCGATGTCAATCATCTCCTCCACTTTAACGTCGCACTTTCCGCGGAAGACGACGAGTGAGTTCCCGAGTATTCCGAAGTTCCTGTAGGCCCAGTGGCTCCCTATCGCGGAACCGTCGTAGTCTATGCGCCTATCCTTCACGATGAGCAGCTCCATGATATCACCCCATCTCCTCAAGGAGTTCCCCCAACTCTTCAAGACTTTTGGCGTCTCTCCACATATGGATGAACTGGATAGAGGGGACGGTAGTTTTAACGTCTTCGATGTGAATATCCCTGTCGTCCACGTAGATGACTTCCTCAACGTTGTATCCCGAAAGCTCCAGTTCCTTGAGTGTTCTCGCTATCATGTCCGCCTTGTTCGGGTGGTTTTCAATTTTCGGGAAAATGAAGTAGTCCCATAGGCCGAAGCCCTCAAGGATCGGCCTGACCCTCTCCTCAACGTTCCAGCTCGCTATGCTCAGAATGAACCTGCCACCCGCCCATTTGAGGAACTCCCTGACTCCCGGAAAGAGATGGAGTTCCTCGCCCGTAGAATCAACCAGGTAATCGCCGTGGAACTCATAGGGCGGCGTAAGCCGGGATGCATCCTCGTGATCCCAGAGGGTACCGTCGAGATCGAGGATTAACAGCTTCATTTCATCACCAAGAAAAGCTCCGCTGGAGGATTTTAACGGTTGCGGAAAAGCATCATGACTGGAAGTTTAACACTGCAGAACAATCGAACAGAAACGAGATTTAGGGCCAGGACCGTGCACAGGCCGATTGACCTATCAAATGCCCAGCCCCCCTTTCAGAGGCAGAAACCTCGGGCTGTTGGGAGCGGCAGACTGAACGGGTCGGTTTCCCTTCCCGCTTACATCCCCGCCCCATCAAACGGGTCTTCTTCCCGAGCCCTCGTCCCAGGCAAAGGACCGGTCGCCCGACCCCCTGCGCCTGGGAGTGGCCGCCTATTTTCGGGGACCGCTTCGGCCTTAGATGCTTTCAGGCCTTATCGGACGCGGCGTAGCTGCCCGGCTGTGCCCTGTAGGACAACCGGTAGACCAGAGGCCGCGGCTCCCTGTTCCTCTCGTACTGGGGGAGCCTTCCCCTCAGGCGGCCAACACCTCCGGTAGAT
>JAMOTW010000004.1 GCA_027062125.1 Thermococcus sp. | reverse complement strand
AGTTGCCGGTCTTCTCGATGTCCGGGCCACCTGAGAAGATTATGCCCCTTGGCTTCATGGCCTTTATCTCCTCAAGCGGCGTCGTGTTGGGGATTATCTTGGCCTCGACGCCGAGGTATCTCAGGGTCCTCCAAATCCTGTGGACGTACTGCCCGCCGTTGTCCATAATCAAAATCATTCACCCACCTCCAAAAGTTTGAAGAACTCGGGGGATTCCTCCACCAAATAGAATGCCCTCAAGCTCAGGGATTTGGCCAGTTCGGCCATCTTTCTGTCGTTCGTAACTAAAACGGCGTCCAGATACCGTGCGGTTGCAATGAAGTAAATATCTGAGGCATTGTGGTGTGTCCGAAAGGCCACATCTCGAAGCTCTTCGATGAGCAGTTCCTCGGGAACCCACGCAACGATTTCACTGTAGTAATTTAACGCTCTCTCAACTTGGTCGTGCTCGAAATACCTCGAAAGAACCGCAACGAACTCAACCTCCCCCAGACGGGGAGCGTAAAGCTCTATCAGACCAAGATGTGAGTACTCTATGACTTTCTCAGCGACCTCTGTCCTATCCGGATAGAAACTGGAGAACAGATGAAAAATAACGGAAGTGTCAACCACGACCCTCATGTCTCCTCCTCCCTTAGGCAAAGGAGGTAGTCTGTGGGATCCTCCTTGAACTTCTCAGGTGTTACTTCCTTCCTCATCTCCCTCGCCAAGTTGAGGAAGTCATCGCTGTAAACTCTCACCCTGAGCCTCTGCCCCTCCCTCAGCTTCAGGGGTTTAAGGGGCTTCAGCACGCCGTTCTCGTAGACGACTTCGATAATTTCCCCCATGCTCTCACCGTTTAAAATTGGAAGCGAAGGTAAATAAGCTTTCACTCGAACTCAATCGTTGCCGGAGGCTTGTTGGTGATGTCGTAGAGCACCCTTCCAACCTCGGGTATCTCGCTGGTTATCCTAAAGGCTATCTTCTGCAGGACCTCGAAGGGAACGTTCATGGCGTTGGCGGTCATTCCATCGAGGCTCTCAACGACGCGGACGGCGATCGTCTCCTTGTAGGCCCTTATGTCGCCCTGAACGCCGACGGTCTTCACCCCCAGCAGAACGGCGAAGGCCTGCCAGGGCTTTAGGCCGGCCTTCTCGATTTCCTCCTCGACTATGGCGTTCGCCTCTCTTACGATGGCCACCTTCTCCGGCGTGACCTCCCCGAGGACGCGGACAGCCAATCCCGGCCCCGGGAAGGGCATGCGGTTGTATATCTTCTCAGGGAGGCCGAGCTCCTTACCCAGCTCTCTCACCTCGTCCTTGTAGAGGTCGCGGAGCGGCTCTATCAGCTTGAGGTTGAGCCTCTCGGGAAGTCCTCCAACGTTGTGGTGGCTCTTGATTTTCCCTTTGCTCTCGATCCAGTCCGGGGCTATCGTTCCCTGGATTAGGAACTGGGCATCGATCTTCCTCGCAACCTCTTCAAACACCTCGATGAAGACCCTGCCGATTATCTTCCTCTTCTCCTCGGGGTCGGTGACCCCCTTAAGCTCGCTGAAGAACCTCTCGCCGGCATCGACGTAGTGCAGGTTGAGACCGAACTCGTCCCTGAAGATCCTGACGACGAATTCAGGTTCACCCTTCCTCATAAAGCCGGTGTTGACGAAGACCGCGTGGAGCTTATCGCCTATGGCCTTGTGGGCAAGCACCGCTGCAACGGAGCTGTCAACGCCTCCGGAGAGTGCTATTATTGCCATACCATCGCCAACCGTTTCTCTAATCTCCTCAACCTTCTCCTCGATGAACCTCTCCCACATGAGCACCACCTTTTTGCCAACCATTCGGACGTCAATTTATAAACCTATCCGAGCGGAAATTAAACAGGTTCACGTCAAAATTTCGTCGAGCCTTCCCTCGTTCTCGGCCTGTCTCAGCTCCATCGCTATCCTCCTTCCCGTGCTGACCGGGTAGTCGTAGCGGAGCCAGCTGTAGGGGGAGCCGTGGACAAAGGGATTCGTCCCAGCTACTATCCTCGCGGAGATTTCGAAGACGACGAACTCAAGCTCCTCGGTGAAGACACCCTCGAGGCAGAAAGGCCCCCAGAGACCGCCCATGAGCTTCTCGGCAGCTTTTACCACCCTTTCACCGACCTCAATGACGTCCATGAGCAGGCTCTCCCTCAGGACTATCGGGATGTTGCCTATCACCGTGTAATTGGTGCTGAGCCCGAGGTCAAGCTGTTCTTCCGCAGGAATCCTGCCTATCGCATCGACGGTGGACTCGTAACGCCTGTCTATGCTCATCAGCTCCAGCTCATGGTTGAGCTTCGAGTAGAAGTAGTGGGGGTAAACCGGAACGCCGAGGACGTACTCCTGAATCTGGATTCCGCTCAGCTCTTCTTTGTCCCTAACACCGAGTCTCTCCGCCTTTCTCCAGAAGTCCTTGGGGCTCTTTGCCAAAAAGTAGCCCTTTCCGCCCTTGGCACCGTGAGGCTTGAGTATGACCGGTCCGTCTATGTCGTCTGGATCCTCGTAAACCCTTGGGAGGCGGAGTTTAGCCTTCTCAAGCCACTTCCGTTCCAGTGAGCGGTCGCTCTCCCACTTCAGGACTTCTTTGTTGCCGTAGTATGGAACGCGCATCTTCTCGACCAGCCCGATTCCGAGATGGGCCACAAAGGAACCGGTAGGAATAACCACCGCGTCAAGCTCGAGGAGTTCCTCCTCAGGGTAGCTCTCCTCGATGAAGTAATCAGCAACTGGAAAGTACTTCGTGTAGAGCAGTTTAACGCGAGCCTTTCCGAAGGCTACCGTCTCAAAGCCTTCCTCCTTTGCCCCCTTCAAAATCTGAAGGGCGGAATGGGAGGCATAGGTCGCTATCCTCATTCCTCCTCACCCAAGAGCCTTGGCAGGGACTCATGGACTGCCTTCAGCTCGGAAACCGGCTTTCTGAGGAGCTCCTTCCCGTTCCAGTGGAAGACCGCATCACTTCCCCCCGCCTTTCCGATGACCGCGAAGCTCTTGAAGAGACCCTTAATCTCCTCAAGGTTCTCCTCAGGGAAGGCAACTACGTAGCGCCCGTGGCTCTCGCTGAAAGCTGTTTCCACCGGGTTCGAAGTCTCGGAGGGGACCTTTGAGAGGTCAACCCCGAAGCCCGTCATTCCGGTGATGGCCATCTCAACCAGAGCCGCCGCTATTCCGCCCCTGCTAACGTCGTGAACCGCTCTGACGAGGCCCTTCTTTATCGCCTTCAGGATTCCCTCGGCGTTGGCCCTCTCCTCGTCGAGGTTCACGCGCGGGATAAAGCCGCCTTCGACGCCGAGCCTCGCGAACAGCTCCGAGCCGCCGAGTTCGGGCTTCGTGAAGCCAACTATCCCGATGAGGAGGCCCTTCTCGAAACCCCCGAGTGGAATCTCCTCAAGCTTAACCTTCCCGAGGCCGGCAACCACAGGAGTCGGCTTTATCGGCCTGTCAACGACCTCGTTGTAGAAGCTGACGTTCCCGCTGACGTACGCTAAACCGAAGGCTTTGGCCGCATCGGCCAATCCCCTAACGGTCTCGGCGAAGCTCCAGTAAACCTCCGGTCTCTCGGGCGATGCGAAGTTGAGGTTGTCCACCAGAGCCAATGGTTCAGCTCCAACGCTGACAAGGTTCCTGACGACCTCGGCAACGGCTCCCATCGCCCCGTGGTAGGGGTTCAGGTGGTTGTGGCGTGGATTTCCATCTGCCACGAATGCCAAGCCATACTCCTCGTTTATCTTCAGAACTGCCGCATCCCTCCCTGGCTTTACAACGGTCCTTCCTTGAACCTCGTGGTCGTATTGCTCCCATATCCAGGCCTTGCTTATTACGTTTGGACTACCCCAGACCTTCTCGAAGGCCTCCTCAAAGTTTACCTCCGGGGTTTCAACATCCTTCTCGAGAGGGTACTCCTTCATTGGCCATCCAATCGTTGGAACCTTCGTGAGCAGGTCAATTGGCAGGTCGGCGACCTTCTCGCCGTGCCAGTAAACTGTGAAGCGCGGCTCCTCGATTACCTCCCCAACTACCGTCCACTCGAGCTCGTACTTCTCGAATATCTTCCCGAGTTCATCGACGTCTTCTTCCCTCACGGCGAAGAGCATCCTCTCCTGACTCTCCGAAATCATGACCTCTAGGGCGTTCATCCCTGGCTCCCTCTGGGACACGCGGTCCGCGTAAATCACCGCACCGAAGCCCTTCTTTCCGGCCATCTCTGAGGCGGCACAGGTCAAGCCACCGCCGCCCAAATCCTTGAGGGCCCTGACTTTGCCCGTGTAGACCGCCTCCAGCGTCGCCTCGATGAGGAGCTTCTCGGTGAAGGGGTCTGGAATCTGGACGGCGGAGCGGTCTTCCTCCTCCGCGTTCTCTCCGAGTTCCTCGCTCGCGAAGGTGACTCCATGGATGCCGTCCCTGCCGGTTCTGTTGCCGACGAGTATGAGCTTGAGGCCCGCTTCGCTCACGTAGCTGTGAACAAGATGCTCGGGCTTCATAACTCCAACGCAGGCGACGTTGACGAGCGTGTAGCTGTCCAAGCTCTCATCGAACTCCGTCTCGCCCCCAACCGTCGGAACACCTATCCTGTTGCCGTAGTCGGCTATGCCCTTGACGACGTATTCAAAGAGGTATCGGTTTCTCTCCTTCTCCAGCGGACCGAAGCGTATGGGGTCAAGCAAAGCAATCGGCCTTGCACCCATGCAGAGTATGTCCCTCACTATTCCCCCGACTCCAGTGGCCGCTCCGCCGTAGGGCTCGACCGCGCTCGGGTGGTTGTGGCTCTCGATTCCAACGACTATCCACGTTTCGTCGTCGAACTTCACTATCCCGGCGTCCTCGCCGGGGCCCAAAATCACGTGCTCGTTCTCGGTCGGCAGGAGCTTGAGCCACGGTCTGCTCGACTTATACGAGGCGTGCTCGCTCCACATGACCTCGAGCATCGCCCACTCAAGTTCGTTCGGCTCCCTGCCGAGTCTTTCACGGATGAGCGTCTCCTCGTGCAGGAACACAGAATCACCTCCTCGCCCACTCCACCATGCTCCTGAAGAGCCTCAGGCCGTCTTCACTGCCTAAAAAGCGGTCGCTCGCGCGCTCCGGGTGGGGCATGGTTCCGAGGACGTTGCCCCCCTCGTTGGCTATCGCCGCTATGTTGAGAACCGAGCCGTTTGGGTTGGCTTCTTCGCTCACGTTTCCTCTCTCGTCGCTGTACTGGAAGACGGTTCTGACCTTCGACGGGTCATCAACGTAGTAGTTGCCCTCCGCATGGGCTATCGGCATCCTTATGACCTCTCCCGGCTCGTAGAGGGAAGTAAAGGGCGTTTCAACGTCGTTAACGCGAAGGTGAACCCACCTGCAGAGGAAGCGCAGAATCCTGTTCGGCCTCAGTGCTCCCGGAAGGAGACCCACCTCCGTCAGAACCTGGAAGCCATTGCATATCCCGAGGACGGGCCTTCCCTCTCGAGCAAACTCCTTAACCTCCTCCATTATCTCCTGACGAGCGGCTATCGCCCCAGCGCGAAGATAATCAGCGTAGCTGAAGCCACCTGGCAGAACAACCCCGTCAAAGTCCTTGAGGCCCGTTTTGTACCAGACGCGCTCGGCCTCGGCACCGGCCTTCCTTATCGCCATCTCTGTCTCGAAGTCGCAGTTCGTTCCGGGGAATACGATCACGGCGAAGCGGACCATCTCAGCTCACCGGCTCTATGCTGTACTCGTAGTCGTGGATGAGCGGGTTGGCAAGGAGCCTTTTGCACATCTCCTCCACTTCCCGCTCTGGCTCTTCGCTCTCCAGCTCGAACTCGAAGTGCTTGGGAACGTGCATGCTCTCCACTGCGTAGCCGAGGTTCCTGAGGGCGTTTCCTATGACCCTCCCCTCGGGGTCGTTGAGGCCTTCCTTAAGGCGAACGATGACGGTAACCTTCCACCTCATTCCAACCACCTCACGTGACTACCTTCTCAAGCTCATCGAGCTCAAGGGCGCGCTTTATCTCAAGGGCAACCCTCCTTCCCGTACTCATCGGCTTCCTCCAGAGGGCGTTTCCGTAGGGGTGCCCCATCGCCATGTGGATGTTGGTTCCGCCGCCGGTTCTCGGGGCGACGTCGTAGATGTAGAAGTTCAGATCCTTGTCAACGGCCGTCTGGAGGGTGAAGGGGCCGATGATTCCCGGGGAGTAGTACTCCCGGGTGGCCTTCACATAGCGCTCGGCCATGTCGAAGACCTTCTCCAAAAGCGACTCGCGGAGCGTTGAGGATGCATGACCGGTGACGGTGTATTCCGGCTCGAACTGGTGCTCCGGTAAGGTGAGCTGCTGTGCCGCCGGCAGGCGAACGTGGCCGTCCAGGCTCGTCTCAAAGCGCCAGTCTATGCCCAAAAGCTCAATCTCCCCGTCGATCGGTGAATAGAAGAAGTCGAAGTTGAAGACCGGCCCGATGATGTAGCGCTCAATTCTGGCCCTGGCGAGGTCTTCCTCGGTGATTACGCCGAGCTTTTTCAGGCGCTCGGCCTTCTCGCAGAACTCCTTATAGCTTGCCGCAGTGAAGAAGCCGCGCTCAAGCCTCTTCTTCGCGTGCGGGAGCTTGACGATGACGAGGCCGATCTCGTCAATCTCCCCCGGCTCAACAGGCTCCGGATAGGGAATCCCGGCCTTCTCAAGGAGCCAGTAGTAGCTTTTCTCCTCGCTTCTCTCCTCGCTTCTGAGGAGGTTTCTGCTGCCGAAGAGCGGGACGCGGAAATCGTTCTCAACCCGGTCGATGCCGGTGTATACAACAAAGGAGCGGTTCGGCACGAAGATGACGTTCCTCTTTACCAGCTCCTCCTGGACATCAATGATTTGAGCAAACTTCTCAAGGACCATAACCTCGTCGATGAAGCCCTTGCTCAGACCATCCCTCGTCTTCCTAAGCTTGAAGTACTCGGCGTAGGTCCTGTGTCTGCCCCTCTGGGCGACGACGAGAACCGGAAGGCCTTCCTCCTTTGCACCGTCTGCTATGTCCAGCGCGGAGTGGCTTCCAATAACTCCAACGGTGATTTTCTCCGGATCGTAGCTTTCAAGAACGCTCAAAACCTCCTCACGGCTTATCATCTCAACCACCTCAGCATGAATTCGGCTCGAACTCCTTTCCAAACTCCCTCATCAGGCCAATCCTCTTCTCAACGCTCTCCCTCGTGCCAACGTCTCTGCGATAGAACAACTCACCTTTCACGTGACCGATGGCATTCTCGGCTATCCTCTCCGCCTCTTCGAGCGTATCGGCGACTCCAACGACCGCTACGGCACGGGAGCCAAGGAGCGTGAAGTTCTCATCAATGGAGGCGTAGTAGAGCTTCGCCCCGGTTTTGGCGATGGCCTTCTCGTCCACCTGAACTTTAACTCCCTTAATCGGGTTCAGGGGATAGCCCCTTGGAGCGAGGTACTTGACGACCGTTGCATTTTTCTCAAACTCCGCCTTTCCGAGGCTGCCGTCAGCGATTCCCTCGGCGATATCAAGCAGGCTCGTCTTAAGGAGAGGAAGAACGTTCATTGCCTCCGGGTCGCCGAAGCGGGCATTGTACTCGATTATGACGGGACCGTCTTTGGAGAGCATGAACTGGCCGTACAGGATTCCCTTGTAGGGCGTTCCATTCTTCCTCATGGCTTCAACGGTAGCTTTAAGCGTCTCAAGGGCCTTTTCGTAGTCCTCCCTCGGAACGAAGGGGAGAAGACCGCTGGAGCAGGAGTAACTCCCCATGCCGCCGGTGATGGGACCTTTATCGTCCTCGTAGGCGTGAGGATAGTCCTGGGCGAGGGGCATCGGGAGAACGCGCTTTCCGTCGCTGAAGACTTGGAAGGTGAACTCAACGCCATCGGTTCTTTCCTCAATTAGAACCTTCCCGTCCTTCTTGATCAGCTCCTCGGCGTAGGTCTTGGCCTCTTCGTTATCCTGCAACTGATAGCCGACCACTTTAACACCCTTCCCACCGGTGAGTCCGAGGGGCTTCACAACGACCGGCCTTCCGAAGTCGTCTATCCACGAGCGCATCTCAGAAACGTCATCAAAGACGCGGAAGAGCTTCCTGCCCGGAATCTCATACTCCTCCATGAGGGCGCGGGCAAAGGCCTTGTTGGTCTCGAGCTGGGCGGCCTCTTTAGTCGGCCCAACCGCCGGGATGCCCTCACGCTCAAAGGAATCGACTATACCCTTCTCAAGCGGTGCCTCCGGACCTATGAAGGCAAGTTCTACTCCCCATTTCCGGGCGAGTTCGAGGACTTTCTCGATGTCCGTTTCTCTGGCCAGGCCGTAGTCATTTGCGAGCCTGACCAGTCCGGGGTTCCTGTGCTTTGAAACGACGTACAGCTCGGCGCCGCTCCTCACGAGCGCCTCACCGATGGCGTTCTCCCTACCGCCGCCTCCAACGAGCAGAACCTTCATGAGCTTCACCATTTGTTTGTCAAAAACTTCAGCTTTTAAGCTTTGTTTTTACATTAAAATGGCAAAATTTATAAAGGTCAAGATGAACTCCATTCGGTGAAGCCCATGAAGGTGCTCGTGGTAATGGGAAGCAAGAGCGACTCCCATATAGCCGAGAAGGTTACCAGTGTTCTCGATGAGTTCGGCGTTGAGTACGACGTTGAAGTAGCTTCTGCCCACAGAAACCCGAAAAAGGTTGAGGAGCTTGCCAAGAAAGACTACGAGGTTTTCATAGCCATCGCCGGACTGAGTGCTGCACTGCCCGGGGTTATAGCGGCCCACACTGTCAAGCCCGTCATCGGAGTTCCGGTTTCGGCCAAGCTCAACGGCCTCGACGCCCTCCTGAGCATAGCCCAGATGCCCCCAGGGGTTCCAGTTGCCACAGTCGGCATAGACAACGGCAAGAACGCGGCTTTGCTCGCCGTGGAAATCCTGGCCCTGAAAAACGAAGAGCTCAGAGAGAAGCTCTCTGATTATAGAGAAAGGATGCGGGGATGACCCGCATCCGTCAATTTGGGTTATTCCACCCACCCTCTTATTCTACCGGAGAACGCTTATTTTAGCCCACATGATGGAACATTTTGGCCTTTTTAAATCTTTCTTTTTTCCATCGAACTGTTACAAAGTGTTAACCAATCAGATGCCGTCTCCTCTCGTAATCCTGGGAGTGCCACTCTGAACCCCTGGTCCTAAGCTCGACCATGTGTGCCACCATCTCGGCACGCCTCTTTGCCTCTCCAACCTCCTTATCCCAAGCAAGCGCAAGGCCCAGCCTTCTACCCGGGTACGCCTCCGGCTTTCCAAAGAGCCTTACCGTCGAGTTGGGGACGCTCAGGGCCTTAGCCAGTCCGCGGAACCGTGGGGAGTAACCAGAAACGTTGGCCTTGATGACGTGGGTGGCGGCCGGCGTTAGGATGGGGAACAGGCGGTACCCATCAACCCACTCTCCGGGAATGGGAAGTCCTAAAACCGCCCTGAGGTGAAGCCCGAACTCGGAGAAGCCCGTTGGATGCGATGCCAGCGTCACCATGCCCGTGTCATGGGGCCTCGGTGAGACCTCGTTGGCCCAGACCCTGTCGCCCTTCACGAACATCTCTACACCGAACAGTCCGAGGCCGCCGAGGACGTCGGTGATGCGCTTTGCTATGCGGTAAACCTCGCGCTCGGCCTTTTCACTTATCTCCGCCGGCTGCCAGCTCGCGTGATAGTCGCCGTCAATCTGGTAGTGGCCAACCGGTCTCGGGAAGGTCGTGACGATTTCACCGTTCTCGTCGTAGTGCCGCACAGCAAGCTCAGTAATCTCGACGTCAAAGTCGATATGTTCTTCCACGATTATCTTGTCAGCGCTGCCGCGAGCCTTCTTCTTGGCCACTCCCCACGCCTTCGGAACATCCTCCGGCCCCTTAACGAAGTAGGAACCCTTACCTGAGGAGCTCATTATGGCCTTGGTGTGGCAGGGATAACCTATCCTCTCACAGGCCTCGTAGAGTTCGTCGAGAGTGGTCGCGTAGGCGTAGCGGGAAGTCGGGACCTTGGCTTCCTTCGCAAGGGTTTCCCTCGTCCTTTCGCGATGCATGGCAATCCACGTGGCCTTGGCATTCGGGACGACGAAGTAGCCGTCCTTCTCCAGCTCAAATAGAGCATCCAGATTGATCGCCTCGATCTCCGGGATTATTGCGTCGGGTTTTTCCCTCTCAATGACCGAGAAGAGGAAGTCTGCTTTGCGCATGTCTCCGACGTAGGAGCGATGGGCGACCTGCATCGCCGGAGCGTCGGCGTAGCGATCAACGGCGATAACTTCCACGCCGAGTCTCTGGGCCTCAATCGCTATCTCCTTTCCCAGCTCGCCGCTTCCGAGGAGGACTATCTTCTGGGCAGAATCCGTGGTGGCGGTTCCGAGCTCATCACGGGGCTTGATCATGAACATCACCTCAGGTTTTGACGTTAAAATGTTAAAAATTCATAATATTTAAGCCTTTTTAAGCAGAAAAATGGCAAACCTTTTAAGCCCTCGGTAGAACTCCCACCGGTGATGCTCATGCTGACCTACGCGCAGGCTGGAGTTGACGACGAGAAAACCGCAAGGGCCCTCAGGGGAATCATAGGGCTCGCGAAGGAAACATTCCAGTTCAGGAGGGGAAAGCTCGGAGAGCCGAGTGAGATAGGCCACTACGCAGCGCTGATGGATTTTGGCGAATTCTACCTCGCCATGACGACTGACGGAGTCGGGACGAAGGTTCTGGTAGCGGAAGCCGTCGGCAAGCTCGACACGATAGGGATTGATATGATAGCGATGAACGTGAATGACCTGCTCTGCGTTGGTGCCGAACCGGTGGCGCTCGTTGACTATCTCGCCGTGAAGGAGCCGGACGAGAGGGTGTTTGAGGAGATAGCCAAGGGCCTCTACGAGGGGGCGAGGCAGGCGGGGATAGCGATAGTCGGGGGAGAGACCGCGGTGATGCCCGACCTGATAAACGGCTTTGACTTGGCCGGAACGGCCATAGGTACGGTCCGGAGGGGAGAGGTAATAACTGGGCAGAATATAAAGCCGGGGGATGCCGTCATCGGGATCGCCAGCTCAGGGATACACTCCAATGGCCTGACACTGGCAAGAAAGCTCCTCATCCCGAAGTACGGCCTCGACTACGAATACGAGGGAAGAAAGCTCTGGGAGTGGCTTTTGGAGCCGACGAGGATTTATGTGAAGGCAGTTCTTGAGCTGATTGAGAGCGTCGAGGTTCACGGGCTGGCACACATAACCGGTGGGGGCCTGACCAACCTGAAGCGCCTCACGAATTACGGCTTCTCCATTGAGATGCCCCCCATCGCAGGAATATTCAAGCTCATCCACGAAAACGGCGTCCCCCTGGAGGAGATGTTCAGGGTCTTCAACATGGGCGTTGGCATGGTTGCTATAGTGCCGGGGGAGGAGAAGGAAAACGCACTTGATGTCCTCGGCAGGCACTTTGAGGCCTTTGAGCTTGGAACGGTCACGGAAAAAGAAGGGATAGTCGTGAAGAACTATGGGGTAATGCTTTAAGCCCCTTCCCAAACTTTTCTTGGTGATCCCATGGAGCTCACGGTAAAGAAGAAGGCATTCCTTGAGAACCTGCCGGAGCTGGTGGAAAGGGCCGTAAGCGAATACGGAATCCGGCTGAGGAGAATAGTAATAGAAGAAGACGAAAAGGGCTGCTACACAGTTCTCGTAACCTACGAGTCCAGCTTCAAGCCTCCCCAGTAAGACGGTGGTAGAGCTCCTCGTAGGCGTTTATCAGGTCGCCCTTGTCGAAGCGGAAGACGTCCTTGTCGAGGCTCTTCTTCGTCTCGGCGTCCCAGAAGCGGCAGGTGTCCGGGCTTATCTCGTCTCCGAGAATTATCTCGCCCCTCTCGTTCTTTCCGAACTCCAGCTTGAAGTCGACCAGGATTATCCCGCGCTCGGCAAAGTACTCCTTGAGAATCTCGTTTACTTTAAGGGCTATGCGCTCCATCTCCCTTATCTCGCCCTCGCTTATCCCGAGAACCCTGGCATGGTGGTGGTTTATCATAGGATCGCCGAGGCTGTCGTCCTTGTAGTAGAGCTCGACTATTGGCTCCGGCAGTTCCCTTCCTTCCTCAATGGGAAGGCGCTTCTTCAGGCTCCCGGCAACGACGTTTCTAACCACGACCTCGATGGGGTACATCTTCAAGCGCTCAACGATGAGCCTGTTGTCGCCGGCGACCCCTATGAAGTGCGTCTTAACGCCTCCCTCCTCAAGGACTTTGAAGAGAACCGCGCTTATCTGGGCATTGAGCCAGCCCTTGCCCTTGAACTGGGCCTTCTTCCTGCCATCAAAGGCCGTTGCATCGTCCTTGAACTCCATGATGACCTTTCCATCGTCGAGGGGGATAACCTTCTTGGCCTTGCCTTCGTAAACCTGCATGGACTTCACCATTTTTGTGTAAAATCTTACTATATTTAAGGCTTATTTTAGCATAAAAATGGCAATCAATGGGCAAAGCTTTTAAACACAAAGAGGCTAAAGTACGGCGTCAAGTCCATAATTATTAACATGCTTACGTCAATAAGTCGGCGGGATTCATTATGAGGGAGAAGTGCGGTGTCTTTGCAGCGGTTACCGAGAACGCGCCCAGAAAAGCCTACTACGCGCTGATAGCACTGCAACACAGGGGGCAGGAGAGCGCGGGAATAAGCGTCTGGAGGCACAGGATAAAAACGGTAGCCGGCCGGGGGCTCGTTTCGGAGGTCTTCAGGAACGGTGAGATAGCAAAGCTGAAATCCAAGATGGCAATAGCCCACGTCCGGTATTCCACCTCCGGCTCCCTCACGGAAACCCAGCCGCTGGAGACGGGCTGCTGCGGAAAGAGAATAGCCGTCGCCCATAATGGAACCCTCACGAATTTCCTTCCCCTCAGGCGGCACTACGAACGGCTGGGGGTTAAGTTCAGGCACTCGGTGGATTCCGAGCTGTTGGGGATTTCTTTTCTCTGGCACCTCCGCGAGACCGGGGACGAGTTCGAGGCTATGAGGGAAGTTTTCAGGGAAGTGAAGGGAGCATATTCCGTGGCCCTGCTCTTCAATGGGAAAATCCTCGTCGCGAGGGACCCGGTCGGCTTCAGACCGCTCAGCTACGGGACTGGAGACGGCCACTACTTCGCCTCAGAGGATTCTGCGTTGAGGCTCTATGTTGAGGAGGTAAGGGACGTCAGGCCGGGGGAAGTCTTCCTCCTCTCGGAGGATGGAATAGAGAGCCGGGTAATAGAAACGGGGGAGCGCTACAGCTGCGTTTTTGAGTACATATACTTCGCCCGCCCGGACAGCACGATAGACTGTGTAAACGTCTATACTGCGAGGGTCAGGATGGGGGAGGAGCTGGCAAAGGAGAGCCCTGCCGATGGAGACGTCGTCATAGCCGTGCCAGACTCTGGAAGGGCTGCCGCTTTGGGCTTCTCCAGGGTTAGCGGAATTCCCTACTCGGAGGGTCTCATAAAGAACCGCTACATAGGAAGGACCTTCATAACCCCAGGCCAGTTCTACCGCGAGCTGAAGGTCAAGCTCAAGCTCTCGCCGGTGAGGGAGGTAATAGAGGGGAAGAGCGTCGTTCTTGTTGACGATTCAATCGTCAGGGGGACGACTATGAAGCGCATCGTCGCCATGCTCAGAAAGGCCGGCGCGGGGGAGGTTCACGTTAGGATAGCCTCCCCACCGATAAGGTACCCGTGCTACATGGGGGTGGACATTCCGACGAGGCACGAACTCATAGCGGCATTTGGGAGCGTTGAGAAGGTGAGGGAATCCATAGGGGCTGACAGTCTGGCTTACCTCAGCGTTGAGGGGCTGAAAAAGGCCGTTGGGAGAAATGATCTCTGTCTGGCATGCCTCACCGGCGAGTATCCGGAGTGGGCTTTCAGGTTTTAATCCATCCCAAATGTCTTCTTCAGTGTCAGTTTGACCTCTTCAAGCTTCTCCGGCCGCACCCTGGCTATCGTTTTGATTACAAGAGACTTCTCCACGGTGAAAACAGAGGAGCAATCAATGAAGCTTTTCTTCTTTAACCTCCCGCTCAGAAGGTCGTTCTGAGTCAGTTCAACCTGGAACTCTTTAAAATGGGACTTACTCGTAATCTTCAGGACTATCACATCACTACTCATTGAGTTCAGTTCGTTGGAACTAACGACTAAAACCGGCCGGAGTTTGCTTCCCAAGTAGTCTGTGAAAGGAAGCTCCAAAAGAACTATATCGCCCTGGTCAAATTTCAAAGAGCTCCTCGGCATCCTCTCCCTCCTTGAGGAGCTTTAGGTACCCCAGCTCCTTGAGGGCATCTCTCTCTTCAATCTTTTCTATCCTTATCCGAAGCCTCGCACCTTGAGGAATGTTGAGCTTTTCGAGGGGAATTATAACGTCCCCCCTATACACGGCAACTATCACCTTGGACATGGTTAAAGATTGGAAAAGAAATTTTTAAACATTAGTGTCTTTCGAGTTTCTTCAGCCTCGCCGCGGAGAACTTGAGCTCCGGTGTTCCGGCTTTGTTTAGAGCCGGGCTCGTTATTTTGTTCGCCTTGAAGTGGAAGGGAACCGCAACTACGCCCGATGGAACACCGCC
>JAMOTW010000003.1 GCA_027062125.1 Thermococcus sp. | reverse complement strand
AGTTTACTTTAAGAAAAGCTGGCTTTAAAGTGGAGAGTCATTACATAATTACATAAATGAGAGGATGGTTGTAACAGCAGGGATAAAATCGTAATTTAGATGGGGAGTATGGCTCATGTCTTTCTCCTCAAAAACTTCTTCCACTCAACGTCCGGGACAAGACCTTCAACGAGGACTTCAATGACATCCTCCGGAAGACCCTCCTTTCTGAGGGCTCTTTTAAAACCCCGCCTTGCCCGATTGATTATCCTGAATAGGCCAGCCATTCGAAATGCCATCAGAGGAAGGCGGAGGAAAAAGCGAAGAATGGGGAGTGACTTCATTCGCCCTCCCCTTTGCTTCCTTCCTTCTTGGGAACCCTCGGAATCTCCGGAACCTGGAGGTATTTCTTTATGTCCGCGAGCATCTCCATGAGCTTCTTACCGGGGTTTATGCTGTCCATATACTCCCTCGTCAGCTCAAGGGCGGCTTCCTTGTCCATCCCGGCCTCAATGAGGTTCTTGTAGAACTCGGCCACGCTCCTGCCCATAGCCTGGACCCTCTCCGGGCTGTACAGCTCGTTGAGGAGCTCCTTGAGCGGTTTGAGGATGTCCTCCATCATGTCGCCGACCTTCTCCATGAGGGCCGGTATCTTGTCGAGGTCCTTGTCGCCCTCGTAGGTCTCGATAAGATCCTCTACAATCTCGGCCTTCTTCTTGAGGAGTTCGACCTCCTCCACGCTCTGGGCGTTCCTTATCCCCTCGACCAGCTCGTCGAGGAGCTCCTCCAGTTTCTTCGGGGTTCCTCCCCTTTCATCCACCATATCAACCACCTCAATAATCATTAGTCTGGTCAAGCCTAATCGGCATTCCGATCATTTCGAGCCACTTTTTGACCACTCTCTTGGAAAGGGCGTAGACCTTCCCCCTCTCGCCGTGGGCCTCGACAACGATGCCCATTTCCCTCAGCTCGGCCAGCTTGGCCCTAACGGTGTTCCGCGAGGCCTTTCCGCGCCTCCCCTTCAGCTCCCGCGCTATCTGGCTCACGTTGGCCCTCTTCAGGTCGAAGAGAATCCGGACTATTTCCCGCGCTATCGGGTCACTCCTGACCTCGGGGACGACGAGATCCACACTGAGCCCGCCGTACTGGGCGTATATGTTGATGAGCCTAAGGTAGGCCTGCGCCATCTGAGAAACAATGGCGAAGCTCTCCCTGAGCTCCTCAAGGGCTTTTCTGAGCTCATGAACTTCCCTGGCAAGCTCCTCGTCGGCCATGATTGTGCATAAGGTGGTCAATCATTTAGTCTTTCCGGTCAGAGGTGACCATTTCAACAATCCAGACGTAGCGGTTCACCCTCTCAAAGCGGCACTCCAGCCCCAGCTTCGTGCAGATTTTTCTCAGCTCATCAACTGTGGCGAAATACTCGTCCTTTATATCCTCCCTTAGACCGTCCTCCTCCCCGATTCTCACCTTTTCCTCCTCGGACTCAAACATTACATCAGCGATGACAATTCTCCCGCCTGGTTTCAGAACCCGGAGCATCTCCTTAACAGCGTCCCGCTTTTCCTCGTCAGGCACATGGTGGAAGGCGTAGGTCGTTATTACGGTATCGACGCTCCCGTCTGGAAGTGGAATCCTCAAGAAGTGCCCGTCGAGGGGCTCGAAGCCGTGCTTCTCCCTGAACCTTTCGCGCATTCCGGCGGAGGGCTCGACGCTGATGTAGTTTTCCGGGTCGAGAAAGCGCAAAATATTGCCCGTCCCACAGCCGACGTCGAGGACGAGGCCTTTAGTCCGCTCGGCAACGAGTTTCAGAACCCTCCAGTAGTCCCGGTGTATCCAGTCCTCAGTCTCGACATCCTCGTCGTAGCTCTCGGCCCAGCCGTCGAAGTCCCAGCGCTCCATGAGTTAGCCTATAAATGAGGTTTCACAATTTTTTTAAAACCCTCCCCTAAAGTTCAGCCATGAAGCGAACCCTCTACCGCCTTCACATGCTCACATCAGCCCTCAGAATCGTCGGAGATGCAATCGAGAGCATCGCCCTGCCCTGGAGCCTGCTGGATACCACCGGCTCGCTGGTGAGTATCGGCGGTTTTGCGCTCTTCACCCACTTACCATGGGTCATCCTTCCCCCAATCCTCGGGAGAACCCTCGACAGGACGACCAAAAAAGTCAGGCTCGCTTTCCTCGCGCTCGTCCTCCAGGCGGCCCTTGCAGTCCTCATAATCCCGCTCTCCTCGAACGTCTGGGCATTCTACCTCCTCGTTTCGGGCATCTCCGCCCTGGACGTACTCCACCGCTACTATGGCTTCTCGTTGGTAGCCTCAATGACCCTCGACGAGTCTGAGCTTCAGGGGCTGAACGCAGCACTGGCAACTGTAGGGAACGGTGTCTCACTCGTGGCGTTTCCGCTGGCCGGATTTTTAGCGTATCGCTTCGGAATAAGGGCAATGTTCCTCGACGCGGTTCTCCTTCTCCTCGGGGCACTCACGCTCCTTCCCTACCTGAACGTCGAGGTGAAGCGCGAAGGGATCGCTGAAATGGGAGAGGAGGAGCGGTTGCAAATCAGCCATCGCCTCGTGGTTGGAATACTCGCCTCGGTGCTGCTCTTCAACTTCGCCCTCGGCTCCTTCAGGATATTCGTCTTCGCCTCCCTGAGGGAACTCGCAAAAGGTAAGGTCCTCTACGGTCTCCTTCAGGGTCTCACGACGGTCGGAAGCCTCGTGGCCGTTGCGGGGCTAACTTACCTGGCCAGCAGAAGGCTGGCCGGACTAAAGCGGCCACTGATCCTCGGAATGCTCCTCCAGAGCATCGCGCTCCTCATCGTCGGCGTTCCGGCGGTGGTAGCGCTGTTCCCGGCGGTTTTCATCCTTGGCTTCGGCGGGGAGCTCCTCAACGTCTCCCTCGACAGTCTGATGCAGAAGTTCATCCCTCTGCGGAGCCTTGGAACTGTCAGGGGCATCTTTGACG
>JAMOTW010000002.1 GCA_027062125.1 Thermococcus sp. | reverse complement strand
CACCCTCGGAAAGGACTCCACACTCAGGATAAAGCTCCTCGACATGGCCACTATGGAACTCATAGACGTCCCCGCTAAGGTCATCGTCAACGGCAGGGAGTACTACACTGACAACGGCGAGGTCGTGGTTCACTATACCCCGCTCCAGCTCACCGAAACGCTCAAGATACGCGCGGAGAGCCCGTACTACCAGGACACCACCACTGAAGTCACGGTCAAGGCCAAGGAACCGGTCCCGAAGAAGGTATACTACGCAACCGACTATGAGCCATACGTGACCGTTGGTCTTGGTACCGTCGAGGAGATAGCCGATACCGGAACCGTGATAGCAGTAACCGCTAACGGCCCGAGCGGTGCAACCGACTACGTCTTCATCACGCTCCCCGTCGACACCAGCTACGTGAAGATAACCGGTGACCACGTCCTTGAGTACTACACCATCAAGGGTGAGAACGCCGTCTACGCAGTTGTCAAGGTCAGGTACGCCTCCCCGGTGACCATCACCGTGGAGTACAGGACCGCCCGCTACATAGTCAGCACATGGAACTACGTCTGGTTCATGCTCTACTGGAGGTACGACCAGAAGTTCGACTCGCTCTACCAGAAGGCGGTCGAACTCGGCGTCGACAACGAGACCCTACAAGAGGCCATGCACTACAAGGACCTCGCCGACCAGTACTACGAGGAGGCCGAGAAGTACCTCACTCCGGGCAGGGACAGCCTCGCCATCGCGGCACTGCCGCACGTCCGCAAGGCCTACCTTAACATCCGCAAAGCCTACAACATTCTCGAGGCCGCGATTGAGGAGATTGAGAACTCCGAGGGCTGATGCCCTCTCCTTTCTAATTTGACTTCTGTTTCCCCCAACGCTTTTAAACCTCCGTCCGTTTCTTAGCCCGGTGGCACCGATGATATACGTTAAAATCTACCGCGTTCAGGGTGAGGTCCTTCTGGCGGCATGCGACGAGGAGCTCCTCGGGAAGACCTTCCGCGAGGGCGAGCTGAAGCTCGAGGTCAAGGAGCGCTTCTACAAGGGGGACCTCGTCGAGGAGGACGCACTAGAAAGCCTCCTCGAGGAAGCCACCATAGCCAACCTCACTGGGGAGCGCTGCGTCTCGAAGGCGATCGAGCTCGGCTACGTCGAGAAGGAGAGGGTGCTGTACATAGAGGGGGTCCCCCACGCCCAGATGGCCAGGCTGTTTCTCTGAAGGTTTTTAAACTCCCCCTCAATTCTTCTCCCGGTGAGAGAGATGGGGGAGAGGTTCTGCTACAGGTGTGGGATAAGCGAGAGCGAGGGCGGTCCGCTCATCGAGGGACTCTGTCAGGTGTGCTACCGTAAGGAGAATCCCGTACTGCTCATTGAGGGCGAGATAAACACCGAGCTCTGCCAGAACTGCGGGAGCTACAAAAAGAGGGGCGTATGGGTCGACCCGCACAGCTACGAGCTCGAGGAGCTGATATTCGAGGTCGCCGACAACGCGCTACTGGAGACGCTTGAGGACTCGCTGAGCGATAACATCCAGGAGTACGAGGTCGTTTCGATGGAGGAGCTTGAGGTAGTGGAGGAACTCCCGGTTGGAAGGGCTCTCGTTGCCTTTCAGCCGGTTGACTGGCACATCGAGTACTTCCCGGCCATCGTGACATACGAGGTCAGGGTCAAGGCCAGAACCCACGAGCTTCAGCGTGAGTTGCATGACGAGAGCAGGCACGTTACCGTCTACGTCCGCCAGACCGTCTGCCCGCGCTGTTCAAGGTTCCTCGGGGGCTACTTCGAGGCCATCCTCCAGGTCAGAGCCGATGGAAGGCCGCTGACTGAAGATGAGAGAAAGGCCATAGGGAAGCTCGTGGAGGAGAAGGTGGACGAGATAATGCGCAGGGACAGAATGGGCTTCATCCAGGACACCATAGAGAAGGAAGAAGGTCTGGACTTCTACATGGGTTCAACATCCTCCGCGAGAAAGCTCGCCCAGGCCATAAAGGAGAGGTTTGGAGGAACGATAAGCGAGGCCTACGAGCTGGTCGGCGTTGACAGGCAGACGAGCAAAGAAACTTACAGGACAAGCGTGAGCATCAGGATCCCGAAGTTCCAGAGGGGCGACATAGTGGCGGACAGGAGGGGCAACGTCTACGAGGTCGAGAGGGTGGACGGAAGGGGCCTTTCGCTGAGGAATCTGGCCACGGATGAGAGCGAGCACCGTGACTGGAAGACGGTTAAGCGGGAGGGGATAGACACGGTGGAGCATGAGAGGAGCGAGGCGATGGTGACGAGCATCACTCCAGGGGAGGTTCAGATGATGGACATGAGAACCTACGAGACCTACGAGCTCGAGAAGCCAAAGAGGCCCCTCAGGGAGGGAGAGGTCTACAGCATGGTCGAGGTCAGGGGAAGGAAGTACTTCCTCTCGAAGAAGGAATGAATTCTTTTTCACCCTCAAACCACCTCAATGACCGTTTCTGCCCGTCAACCTTTTTAACCGAAGGTTTGGAACGCTCTCTGGTGGTGGAGAATGAGGAAAACTGTGGTTATCATAGGTGGTGGAGCGGCTGGAATGAGCGCTGCCTCCAGAGTTAAGAGGCTCAAGCCAGAGTGGGACGTCAAGGTCTTCGAGGCGACGGAGTGGGTGAGCCATGCCCCCTGCGGCGTCCCCTACGTCGTTGAGGGCATTTCCCCGAAGGAGAAGCTCATGCACTATCCACCGGAGGTCTTCATCAAGAAGCGCGGCATAGACCTGCACATGAAGGCAGAGGTCATCGAGGTTGAGCAGGGGAAGGTTCGCGTCAGGGAGCCCGATGGGGAGCACACCTACGAGTGGGACTACCTCGTCTTCGCCAACGGTGCCTCCCCGAGGGTGCCCCCAATCGAGGGGATAGACCTCCCCGGGGTTTTCACGGCTGATTTGCCCCCCGATGCGGTTGCCATAAGGAATTACCTGGAGAAGAACTCCGTTGAGGATGTCGTCAT
>JAMOTW010000001.1 GCA_027062125.1 Thermococcus sp. | reverse complement strand
CTCTGCTTGCCCAGGGACCCTTTAAGAACGGAAGAGGGACCTTCAGGGAAGGCAACAGGATATACTCCACGGTCGTGGGGCTGGTCGAGATAAGGGGGGACGCCATAAGGGTCATCCCGCTCGAGGGGCCCTACATGCCCGAGGTGGGGGACAACGTCCTCGGAAAGATAGTGGACGTCCGCTTCTCCAACTGGGCGGTGGACATAGGCGCGCCCTACGAGGCCAGCCTCCGCGTCCAGGACGCCACGGAGGAGCGCATTGACCTCATGAAGACCGACCTGAGGAAGATATTCGACATAGGTGACATAATCTACGCCCGCATAAAGGGCTACAACGAGATAAACCAGATAGACCTCACCACGAAGGGCATGCCCTTCAGGGGCGGCCCGCTCAGGGGAGGACAGCTGGTGACGATAACGCCCTCCAAGGTGCCGAGGCTCATCGGCAAGGGCGGTTCGATGATAAACCTCATCAAGAAGCTGACCAACACGCGCATAATAGTCGGTCAGAACGGCTGGGTATGGGTCAGCGGAAAGAACGAGGAGCTTGAGAAGCTCGCGATAGAGGCCATCCTCAAGGTCAACAGGGAGAGTCACACCCAGGGACTCACCGACAGGATCAAGGAGCTTCTCATCACCAGACTTCAGGAACTCAAGGAGCGGGGAGTTATTGAAGAGATACCGCAGATTGAGGAACCCAAGAACGGAGAGGGTGAAGGAGAATGATGGGCAGACCTGAGGGTTTAAAGCTCATAGATGAGAACGGGAAGAGAATTGACGGGAGAAAGAAGTACGAACTGAGGCCCATTAAGATGGAGGTCGGCGTGCTCAAGAACGCCGACGGTTCTGCCTACGTTGAGTGGGGCAAGAACAAGATTCTCGCGGCCGTCTACGGGCCGAGGGAGATACACCCCAAGCACCTCCAGAGACCTGACAGGGGAATCCTCAGGGTCAGGTACAACATGGCCCCCTTCAGCGTTGAGGAGAGGAAGAAGCCCGGGCCGGACAGGAGGAGCGTCGAGATAAGCAAGGTCATTCGCGGGGCGCTCGAGCCGGCTCTCATACTCGAGATGTTCCCGAGGACAGCTGTGGACGTCTTCATCGAGGTTCTCCAGGCCGATGCCGGAACCCGCGTCGCCGGCATCGTGGCCGCTTCCCTGGCGCTCGCCGATGCGGGCGTTCCAATGAGGGACCTCGTGGCGGCCTGCGCGGCCGGAAAGATAGACGGTGAGATAGTCCTCGACCTCAACAAGGACGAGGACAACTACGGCGAGGCTGACGTTCCAGTGGCCATAATGCCCCTCAAGAACGACATAACGCTCCTCCAGATGGATGGCTATCTCACCAAGGACGAGTTCGTCGAGGCCGTGAGGCTGGCCATCAAGGGAGCCAAGGCGGTCTATCAGAAGCAGCGCGAGGCCCTGAAGGTCAAGTATCTCAAAATAGCCGAGGAGGTCGGTGGAGGTGAGTGAGATGGAAGTTATGGCAGGGATTATGCGCGACAGGATCCTCGCGCTCCTCAAGGACGGCAGGAGGATAGACGGCCGCTCGCTGGAGGACTACCGCGACCTCGAGGTCAAGGTCAACGTCATCGAGAAGGCCGAGGGTTCCGCCTGGGTCAAGCTCGGGAACACCCAGGTTCTCGTCGGCATAAAGGTCGACATGGGTGAGCCGTTCCCCGATCTGCCGGACAGGGGTGTCATAACCACCAACGTCGAGCTCGTCCCGCTCGCTTCGCCGAGCTTCGAGCCCGGTCCGCCGGACGAGAACGCCATCGAGTTAGCTAGAGTCGTCGACAGGGGGATCAGGGAGAGCCAGGCGGTTGAGCTCGAGAAGCTCGTCATAGTGCCGGGCAAGCTCGTCCGCGTCGTCTTCATAGACGTCCACGTCCTCGACCACGACGGCAACCTCCTCGACGCCACTGGAATAGGCGCGATAGCGGCGCTCCTCAGCACGAAGATGCCGAAGGTCATCTACAACGAGGAAACCGACGAGGTGGAAGTCCTCGACGAGTACGAGCCGCTCCCGGTCAGGAGGGTTCCTATCCCGGTGACCTTCGCTAAGATCGGGGCTAACCTGCTCGTCGACCCGAACCTCGATGAGGAGCTCGTCATGGACGGCAGGATAACCGTCACCACCGACGAGAACGGGATGATATCCTCCGTCCAGAAGGGCGAGGGTGGCTCGTTTAAGCTCGAGGAGGTAATGTATGCGGTCGACACCGCCATCAAGAAGGCCGCCGAGATAAGGGAGAAGGTTCTGGAGGCCGTCAAGGCCGGGTGAACCTTTTCTCTTTGGTGATTTTTATGGCCTTCGTGGATTTTATTGCCGTGGTGGTTCTCGTTCTCTTCCTCGTTGAGTTCCTCAGGCTGGCGGTCTGGGGTGGCTCCAGGAAGGAGCTTTTCCTGACCTTGGCGCTCTTCGCCTTGACCCTCGGCGTCTGGCTGATATACAACGCCTCCTTCGTCTGGGGCTGGGACTTCTACACGTACTTCTCGCTGGCCTTCGCCGTCGCCACGTTTTTCCTGAGCGTCTTCGGCCTCTACAGGTTGCGCGAGGAAAGTAAGCTGGAATTTCAGAAAGAGATATAAACACCAATGCCCAAAATAATCCAGCCCTTACGATTAACTGGGGGGACGGTTATGGGACTGTTTGACAGCCTTAAGAAGAAGGACGAAAAGCCCAAGAAGAAGCCGCCGGCGGCGGTCAAGAAGAGTGTCGCCGCTCCCAGGCATGACATCGATGTGATCCCTCTCGAGGAGGATGTTCTTGCTAAGGAGATCGTCAAGCCGCAGATACGTTACCTCAGGAAGATAGTCGTTACGAGCTACGCAGATCTTGAGAGGATCTCCGAGGAGCTCCAGAACGGCAACATAGTTCTCGTCGACCTCACCCCGCTCGAGGTCAAGCCCGAGGTTCTCGAGAAGGTCGCGGAGCAGCTCAAGGGGATGGTCAACGCCCTCG